>CAYNDW010000438.1:0-5848 GCA_964395375.1 uncultured Cytophagia bacterium | reverse complement strand
GCGGGGTCGTAAATGCCGGAGGTGATATAAAAAAGATGCGTCACGCCGCCGCCCAAAGCTTTGCAGCCGTGCGCCACCCCCGCCGGAATTTTGAGCACACAGGAAGAATAATTTTCGCCGAGAAAATGCGTTTCGAGTTTTTTATAGGTGCGTGACTCCGGCCGCTTATCAAACAACGCCACTTTGAGGTTGCCGACGGGCACATACCACCAATCGATTTGCGTCTGGTGAATGTGCCACGCTTTCGCCACGCCCGGATACATGAGCGAATGACTCCATTGCGCAAAACCTTCTTTAAAAAAATCGTCGGTGCGGCGAATCACCTCGCGAAAAAAACCGCGTTCGTCGCTGTGCGTCGTGAGTTGTTTCAGCATTACGCCTTCGATCATGCAAGATTCCTTTAGTCGAACTTGAGCAACACCGCATTCTATTTTACCGGGAAAATTTGAAGGGCGCAAAGGTAGAGAATCACCTTCCGTGATGCAAACTTTTTTTGCTGTTCTTGCGGCAAGCAATCTACTCGGAGCGGTTTTGTTGCGGGCGGGCGACGATTTCAAAATCCACCCAACGGCTGACGCGCTGTTGCGAATTTAAATCGAGCACGGTGAGGGAGAGACGATACGGGCCAGGCTTGGCGCCGGGAAGGGCTAACGCATGGTAGAGTTTTTCTTCCGCCTCGGCGCCACGGGATTGGAAAGAAGAAGTGATGGCAATCGGCCGTTCGTTCATGCCGAGCCAGCGGCCCAAAGTTTTGAGCGCGTGGGTGAGTTGCGTCGCGGAAGGGGGCGCGGGCGCAATTGTATACTCGAGACGAAAGTTGGATTGCCCGCTCGGATCAAGCGCGAGGTTATAGATTTCGTAGTAAACATACAGCGCGGAATCGATTTCGAATTGCCGCCGCAGGCTGGGGATCAGATTGAGTTCGCCTTTGCGGTACAAAATCAAATCCGTGCGCGCTGCGGTAATTTGCGTTGCGAGCACGACGCTGCTGAGATTCAAACCGGCGCCGGAAAAATCTTCTACAGTAAGCGCGTCGCGTTCCGCGCCGGAATGTTTCGTGGTTTCAGCTCTTGCTTCCAAAGAAAATTGAAACGCGCCGGGCGGAGCATGCAAGGACCAGCGGTCAATGAGCAACGCCGTGCTGTCGTTGGCAGTGTGCGGAAAGACCAGCTTGCGCGGCTCGCGCCGCGAGAACAAGGGCTGCCAATTTTTATCGCATAAGAAGAAGCCGCGTTCGAGCTGATAATTTTGCTGTGCCGAAGTTTGGGTAGCGGTTTCGAATTCGTTCGCAGCCAGGCCATAATAAACCTCGAGCAACGTGCTGTCGCTGTGCGGCGCACAAAACTGCGCGATCACGTGCGGCAATTGCAGCCGTTTGCCGCCGTGTTGAAATTCAAAACGCTCCGGCGTGAGGCGAATTTGGCGATCAAATAAATCTTTGCCGTCGCCGTTAGGCTCCATGCTCCACGCGAACGAGTAATTTTGATTGAGAAAACGATCTTCATAGAGCATATGAAAATCGCCATAGTCCCACACTTCTTTGGAAGCGTTGAGCGTCACACGTCCCGTGGGTGTGGAGCCGAGATCGGCGCGCGTGCGAAGACGGCCGCGCGGAAAGCCGAAACGAATGAGCGCTTGGCCGCGATCGGTTTTCCAGCCGGCGATTTTTCTTTCGGGAAATGCAAAGCGCAAATTCGCGTATGCCATGCGGCTGAAGTGCTCCAGCATGCGTTCGTTCGCGGAAGTCATGAACAGCGGATCGCGCGCGCTCCAAAAATTATTCTCTTCCATTCGGCGCGAAGTGTCTGACGTCGCCAGGTACTCTTTCAGTTCTTTCGGAGAGAGCACGGTCGCTAAAGAAAAAAACAATTGGCGATCTTCATGCGGCATTTCGGCGAAGGCCGTTTCAAACGCGCGTTGCGCCGCTTCGGTTTGATGCAAACGCGTATGCGCCAAGCCGAGCAGGAGATTTAAATCTAAAAACGTGGGTTGTGGCAGCAAAGAGGAAGCGGCCGTGCTGTTCGCAGAGTGCTTGTGAAAAACGAGCGCGGCTTGCAGCACCTCCGCCATTTCATGGAAACGCTGCGCTTCAAAATATAATCCCGCCAAACGATACGAAGCCGCGAGCAGTTGCGGATCGAGCGCGATCGCCGTGCGATAAAGTTCTTCCGCTTTGCGAAAATCTTCTTCGGCAAAATTGGAGAAAAAGATCGTGGCGTTCTCGTGCAAGCTCACCATTTCGCGAAAATGCAGCATGTTGTCTTCTTTAAAAAACGCGAGGTGATAATAGGGCCGCGCGTCCGCAGGGTCAAGCTGCATGATGCGCTTAAACTCGTCTTTCGCCGCGCCTTCAAAGGTTCGCTTAATGTGCAACTCGGCGAGCGCGTAATGAAAAGCCGTGTTGCGCGGCTCAAGTTTGAGCGCACGTTCCAGCGCGAGCAACGCGCGTTCGCGGCCCCACACGGTTTCGAGACGCGTATAAGCAAGCCCGAGTTGGAGAAACGCTTCGGCGTTCTTTTTATCCAACCGGGTGACCTGTTCGAGTTGTTTGATGTAATCATCGAGGCCAAGCGAATCGCGCGCGGCGAGAGCGGCGCGGAAAAGTTGTTGGGCTTGCAGGGCGCGCTCATTTCCGCCGGAGGAGAGGGAGAAGAGGAGGGCGAGTGTGAGCAAGGGGATCATGATGAAAAGAACTTTCTACGTTTCAGGTGGCCACCATCCGGCCGCAACCCAAAGACGTCGCGCTGAACGAATTTCCGGATTGTTTAACCGCAATGCCGCAATCGTATCACGGCCCGTTGGTGTCAAACCTAAAATTTCGGTTCCGCTTTCATCCCAAAAGAAATGCTCACCCCAATCTTGAGTGCGTGGATTAAAAAGGCGAACACGCTTTCCGGTTAAAGGGTCGATAGCGTGGGTTTGTGCGCCCTTATATTCGTTGCAACGCCGACACGCCAACCACAAATTTGATTCTATCGTCATGCCTCCACGACTTTCGGGATGCAGGTGTTCAATGGTCATGCGCTCTCCCGCAAGTTCTTCGGTGCGAAGACAATAACCACATCGCCGTCGTGCTTGCTCCCGAACGCGACGACGCAGATTGGCAGGTATACGCTGTTTCTTCATTTAAGCGAAAACGTAAGCTTGCGTAATTCGGATAGGGTCGGCAAGCGATGACCGCGAAAACGCAACAAGATGGCAGCTCGCGCTTTGCGGAGCATAACGAGATCTGCTTCATGCTGCAGTGCGTTCAAATTGTTTTGCTCGGAAACAGTCAGCCTGCTGATTTTTTTCTTTCGAAGAAGACGACTAAGCTTACGTTGCTGCTCAACAGGTACTCGGCTTATCATAATCTGCTGGAGCGCGTCATCACTTAAACTTTCTAGATCGATTAATTCCGTCGTTTGCGCCGAGGGCAAGCCTTCCACTGGAGGAAGCGAAGCTCGTAACGCGCCAACGAGCACCTCGGTTAATGATCTCCTCGTAGCTTCTGCCATACGCTGCGCGGGTTGAAAAATAACATCCGGCAATTCTAACGTTATTGTTTGAGTCATTGCCTTTAGCCTTTCATCAAAAAAGAAATGTTTTGATTCGCGAGCGCTTCTAATGCGGCTTCCGGCACCAAATGCTCGCCGCTTCGAAGCACGCGGCCGGAAAAGCGCCCAAGCAGAAAGGCGAGCGCGCGCTTTTCAGTTTTGCGATCTGGGAATGTGATCGTCACCATAAAACGGCTACCTCATAAAAAGAAAAGGGTTCGATAGATTAACGAGTATTGTTTCCGCTCCGTTTCTCCACCTCCTGCCCATACAAATAAAACCAATCGTCATAGTTGTTGAGCACGTCGCGCAAGGCCGATGCGCCGGCGGAGCTGAACACGCCCTCGACTTTTTGCCATTGATCTAAAAACTTGTGCACGTTTTCGGCGTGGAGAAATTGCACGAACTCGAGAAAGGAGTATTGCGAATCGGTCGGGCGAAAGCGAAAGGCTTCGAAGAGACTGTTGCTCGTCCGCGCGAGACGTTCAAACTCGTCTGCGGCTTTCACGTGGGCATTGCGCAGCTCACGCTTGCGCGAAGCCCACACGCGCGATTGCAGCAGCGCATCGACCACTTGCTTTTGGCTGTTCGTCAATTGCCGGCGCCGCAATGCTCCGGCGCTGACTTCATAGAGCAGCTTGCCGGCCATGCCGGTTTCGGCGAGCAAATCGGCGACTTCATTATAAGCCATTGCCGGCGCGGATTCATTGCGCGGCATTTCGGGATAGCGCAAGCCAATGCCGCTCTGCACGCGCGTGGTATCGACGTTGAGCGATTGCAAGCGCAAGCCGGGGCCGCTCTCGCGCGGCGGCTGGGGAAGAGTCGGCGGCGGTTGTGTCCGCGCGGGTTGCGTTGCAACCGGCTTGGGTGGAGGTGTTTGCTCCTCTTCTTGCGGAGCGGTTTCGCCGCGCCAATAGGCCGCGTATTCTTGCGGCTTCATCATGCGATTGCGGCTGAGGCGCACGAGTTCAATCTTTTCTAACGAGATGGCTTCGCCATATTTATACGCATCGCGCGCGGAGGCAGCTTCGAAATAAACCTCGCCTTGCCAAATATCCGTCACCGTGCAAGCCAACTCAGCGCCGCCTTTGAGCACAAGCGTGACGCGCTTTTCTTGCGCCGGCAATGTTTGCGCGGAAAGAAGAAAGAGCGTTATCAACAAAAGTAAAAACCTTGCGATCCGCTCGAAAGCGGATCGCAAGGTTGAATCCATCACGCCGGAGATTGTATGCGTTGAACTAGAAGCGGAAGGCCAGAGAGACAAGGGCTTGGTTGAGGCGAATCTTTTCCGAAGTTTGAATGACATCGATATCATTTCCTTCTCCATCTCCAAAGTCTTTGATGGGATCCTTATAGTCGCGCCACTCGCCCGTCATAACCGCAAGGTCGAGGCGAACTTGTTTGTCGAGGAAAATGCCGAGGCCTGCGGTGTAAAATTCGCGATCCGCATCTTTGGGAAGGCCGGCCAGCGGCGAAGGATCGCGAAACGCGCCTGCGCGCACTTGCACATCAATCAGCGGGATCGTAAACTCTGCGCCCAACCGCAGCCGCACGGTTTCGCGATAGTTGCGCGCCAACTCGTCATTGGCTTTGCTGCGCGAAAGCCCGTCGATGGGCGGCTCCGTGGTATAACGAATCTGCGACCAATCATTCAACTCCGCGCTGCCGGAGATGAGCAGATTGGCGACATTTATCGCGCCGCCGCCGGCGAGTGAAAACGGCGAGCGAATTTTATAAGTAAACTCACCGTTATCGGTATACGTGTCGCGATCTCCGCTGCCGTCGCTCGTGGTCTCTTCACTCACTTGCCAGCCGTCTTTCACTTTGAAAGTCGTCGGCGTGCCGAGCGTGACGCCCAAACGCAGCAACGAAGAGGGATGATACATGGCCGCGAGTTTGACATTCCAGCCGGAATATTCGGAGAGCACGTTGTCATCGTGGCGAAATTCGCTGAAGGTGTAAAGGTCGAACTCATCTTGTTCAACAAAGCCGAATTGATAATCATTCTGGCCGGACCACGCGTTCAACGCAAGGCCCACGGAAATGTTAGGCGCGACTTCGGAGCCGAGCGCGAAGGTCCAATTGTTTAAACTGCCTTCTTCCAACTCGCTCCAACGCTGGCCCACGGAATCGCCGGGCGTGCCGTTAAACCAGGAAAAACTAAAATTGCTGTCATACGGCCGCACACGATGATAGCCGAGGGAGAGCACAAGGCTGCCGCGATAGGTGGGAATGGGATACGCAAGCCCGAAACTGTTGAAGCGGGTGAAGCTCGCCTCATCGGGCGCGCCGTAAGTGCCGAACGTAATGTC
>CAYNDW010000437.1:0-5850 GCA_964395375.1 uncultured Cytophagia bacterium | reverse complement strand
AGGCGCGATTCCAGGACTGCGCGCATGACGTCGGTTGGAGCAGCCTGATTGGTCCAGAGCTCGAACTGTGCCATAGCTTGATACAGAAACATCTCGATCCCTGGAATCACACGACAGCCTGCCGCCTTTGCATCCTTCAATAGCTGGGTGTCTCGAGGATTGTAGACGATATCCATGACCGTCAATCCCGCATGAAGCAACGCCGGCGGCACAGAAGTCTTGTGCACGTTCGGCGACATTCCCATCGGTGTACAATGAATCAGCACATGAGTACCCGGGAGAATCTCTCGTAACGTTCCTTCATCGAGAGGCGATTCCCGCACGGCCATTCCTGTCTTAGATTGGAGATCTTGGGCCAATGCTGTGCGTTCTTGGCTATCGATTCCTAGTATGGTCAAGCGACCAATTCCAACCTCTGCCCCAAGCGAGAAGGCAATCGCGCGAGCAGCGCCTCCAGATCCCAATAACACCACGTGCTGCCCTTTCAAAGCCACACCACCCTCACGAAGCGCGCGTAGGGCGCCGATCGCATCGGTGTTGTACCCCGTCAGAGTCTCTCCAACAGCCACAATGGTGTTGATCGCACCGATATGCCGCGCGGTCGGCTCAATAGTGTCAAGAAATGGAACAGCTGCCACCTTGTGTGGAATAGTCACGCTGGCACCGCGAAAGTTGCCAAGAGCACGAAGACCCTTGATCGCATCACCGATCGCTTCTACGCGGAAGGCCAGGTAAACAAAGTTCAGCCCAAGTTTTTGAAATGCAGCATTATGAATAGCAGGGGAGAGTGAGTGTTCGACTGGATTGCCGATTACACCACAGAATTGAGTATGTGCGTTGATGTCCATAGATTCGAGCCGTCATCATTTCTGTTTTGTCTTCTAGCCGACCGACAGGCATCCAATGCCATGGGGGTGACTTTCCCTCTTTTCATGGAATGTCTTTTCACGAAATGGTCATCCCTCCATCGATGGGAAAGGTTCCACCTGTGACCCACGCTGCCTCATCAGAGACCAGATAGAGAACAAGGTTCGCCACCTCTCCTGGTTTCCCGGCTCGACGGATAGGATAATGAGACAAAATGGCGCCTAGTTGTTCCGCGTTGCTCATCAATGGAGCGGCCATTGGCGTGTCGATGAGGCCGGGATTGACGACGTTGCAGCGAATGCCCTCTTTGGCATAGTCGATCGCCAGCGCTCTCGTCAGAGCATCAAGCGCTCCCTTGGAGGCGGCATAGGCCGGCAACGTGGGAAGTCCGACCAAGCTCGCGATAGAGGAGATATTGACGATCGCTCCCTTCCCCTGCTTGAGCATCTGAGGCAAAACCGCTCTCGTCATACGAAAGACTCCGGTCAGGTTGACGTCAAGAACCTGCGCCCACGTCGCATCGTCAATCTCATGCAGGCGTTTCCCAAAGTCCCCTATTCCGGCATTATTGACGAGGATGTCAAGCCGTCCGAACTGCTGTATAGTCCGACGAGTCACCTCTTGGACATGGGATTCATCTGTCACCGATCCGGCAACCGCATAGGCCTTGCCCTGCTCCTTGATAATCTCGCTCGCGACCCGGTCCAACTCTCCTTGCCGTCTCCCCGTAATTACGACCGAGGCCCCTTCCCGCGCAAAAGCCATCGCGATCGCTTCACCGATACCAGCATTGCCGCCCGTTATAACTGCAACCTTTCCACTCAAACGATTCATCGCGTAGAACCCTCTCGCTCTTCGTGAATATCAGCCGTTTCACCGGCTGACTGAAGAACATGAGCCCCTGACCACAAACCAGGTTCGATTTTCCTCGCCACCGTAATGAAACCGGAATGCGCAACCATTCGGTGATCTGGCCGTATACTCCGCCCTTGAATCGACCAGGTCCTCAACAGCGTTTCAAATGTTTCCACCATGCCAAAAACCGTAGCCCGCTCAAGAGCCTCAACCGTCTGCACAACTTGTGGGACAGTGGGAACAAAACTCAAATACATGCCGCCGGAACGAAGGACCTGTGCAGCATGAGGCACCACCTGCCAGGGCTCAGGAAGGTCGAGGACGAGACGATCGAATGGCAAGCCATCGTCGAGCAGACTAATCCCCTCGTACACATTTCGACGAAGCGGGATAAGATTCGCCACCGGACCCATATACCGTTCAATGTTCGTCATCGCCGTCCGCGAGAAATCTTCACGAGCCTCATAGCTCACCACCAAACCGCGTGGGCCCACCGCGCGTAAGAGGGCCATCGTCAATGCCCCAGAGCCGGTTCCCGCTTCGAACACCCGCGCGCCAGGATACACATCCGCCCACATCGGAATGAGCGCAAGGTCCTTCGGGTACAGCACTTGTGCGCCACGCGGCATCTTCAGCACATAGTCGCCGAACGTGGGCCTCAACGCCAACATCGTCTTATTTCCGGAGAGTGAGGCCAGTGAACCATCAGGCTTTCCGATGAGATCGTCATGGGCAATTTTATGCCCGCTGAGCTGGTAAAGATCACCGGCCTTCAAGGTCAGGGCATACTGCCGCCCTTTTTTGTCGACTAGATGTATCCGCTCACCTGACCGAAAGTATGACATGGGAGCCCATTCTAGAAGTGCCGAGCCGGGTTTTCAACAAGACAACGACCACAATGATGGATTTCTTGACCTCTACTCAAGCCGCTTCTCGGAAAGTCGAGTGAGCCCTATTCCGCTGCACGCGTTCTTACTAACGCAATGCGCACCCGGCACGACTCTCAACCACTTGCCGCACCATGATAAAGAAATACTCCGTCACGAATTTCCTCATTTCTAATCGATACGGTTCCGGCTTTACGCAATCTGCTCCGATAGTCTCTGTGGCGATTAGGTCTATTGCCCTATAGCCGCCTCCACACATGCGCAGCAAGGCTGCCTCACCTTCGATCGAGATTCCTCATTAAACGGCTCTAATAGTGCTGAATTTTCTCGTGGTTGCAATCATCAGCTCTCATGAGCAATCCAGCACAAGATTTGCTGCGTAATGAGAACAGAGAATAGTCTAGTAGATCAGAGCACTGAATGAATCGTTTAACAGATTGCGGTCTCTCACAAAGTAGAACTGTAGAACGGGAACCTGTTGACGTCACCATCATGAGACGCACAACTTCAAAGAGGCAAAGGAGGGGCGACGACATGAAAGAGAATCTATTCCCAATCCCTACGCCAGAAGAGCTTGTCACGACGGCAAAGGATGCCGACGCGGACGATCCCGATGCGAGTGACCTCTTGGATGTGATCGGTCGAGCAACCTCGGAAGAAGAACAATCTGAGGAGCCGGCAAAGGCGATGACTCGTTCCGCCGTAAACAGCAACCCCTTTATGTTGGAGTCGCTCTACTTTCGCTCCTTCGGCGAGCGCGCCCTCTTAACCAGAGAAGAAGAGGTCGAGATCGCAAAAAAGATCGATGCGGGAACCAGCGCCATTCGGAAGGCCCTGCGCCATGCCATACGAGTCTTCCCTCGTCTCAAGCGGTCAGCCTCTGTGGTTGAGGGGCAACGCACGCTCCAGATGGTCAGAGGACTGAGCGGACTTTCCGCCACTGCGATCGATAAGGCACAGCAGATTCTCATCGAGATGATCGAACAGGGAACGGAACAGCAGAAACTTCCAGTTGCCATGACCAAGCAGCTCAAGGAAAGCTTGGCCACTCTCCGCTCCTCCCGACTCACCCTCGAACAAGCAAAAGATGAATTGGTGCGTTGCAATCTTCGGCTTGTCGTGGATGTGGCAAAGCATTACACCGGTCGCGGCTTGACGTTGCTGGATCTTGTTCAGGAAGGAAATATCGGGCTCATGAAAGCGGCCGAGCGCTATCAATACCGCAAAGGGTTCAAATTCAGCACCTACGCAACCTGGTGGATTCGCCAAGGCATCACGCGCGCATTGGCGGATCAATCGCGGACCATTCGTATTCCAGTTCACCAGACTGAAGCCTCCCATCGGATTCTCCGCGTGACAAGACGACTCGGACAACAACTGGGTCGTCCAGCTCGACTTGAAGAAGTCGCCCAGGCACTACGGATGAGACCGGAGCGACTCCACGAGACGGTTCAGGCCTTTCAAGAGCCGGTTGCCCTGGAGAAGCCAGTGGGTGACGGAAGCACGGAATTTGGAGAAATGATCCCAGACCTGCAAGCCGTCCCACCCGATACCCATGTGCACCGAACTGAAATGACTCACCAGCTTGAGCGCATTCTCGGCACGCTCACACCACGAGAGCAAACCGTCATCCGGCTACGTTTTGGCATCGGCCACGATCAGGCCTGCACGCTGGAGCAGGTGGGACAGAGCCTCTCGGTGACGAGGGAGCGGATTCGTCAGATCGAAGCCAAAGCGCTCAAGAAGCTGAAGACTCCCGAGATTAAGGAAATGTTTGCCGCAATCCAGTAAGCCGAAGACTCATGCAGTCAAAGGGGCGAGGCCCGGCCTCGCCCCTTTTTCTGTTCTATGACTTTCACCCTGAAAGCGCTTGTGAGACAATGAGGCCGACTCGTATAGACGAGGCGTTATGATCTGTGCGTGGACAACACAGAGGAGTTCCCTCGACGGTCGCCTTTTCACCATTTCATTAACATTCATGTCGGCCATCAAAGGCTTTAGGAATTTCTTCCGGTCTAACGGATACCAACCGACCTTGCAATTGCCCATTCAAAGCAAGACCACCTCGGCCACGGTCTCGATTCAGAATCCCACTCTGCCAATGGTAATTCTGTGAGTGACATCGATAGATCACTCCCAGGTCATGATTTTCCCTTGCAGGGCAGTAGCCCTCTTACGACGCTTACGCCACAAGCGGGCACGCTCGTTCGGTTTTTGCAACCGATCCCCTATGCCGAAACCTGGACAATCCAGAAACAACTACAGGAAGAACGGATTGTGGAGAGACGAGGGGATGTCCTGCTGCTCCTTGAGCATTCACCAGTCTACACTCTGGGCCGCACCACCAAGCCGGCACATTGGGACTGCGGAGAAGAGATTCTCCGCCGTACAGGCGCGAGTCTCCAATACGTCGATCGTGGCGGTTCGATCACCTACCATGGACCTGGACAAGTCGTGGGGTACCCCATCCTCAAACTGTCGCATTACTGTTCAGGGCCAAAACAATATGTGCGAAAGTTGGAAGAAGTCTTGATCCGTACGCTCGATCAATGGGGCATTGAGGGCTATCGCATTGAGAAAAGCCCTGGCGTTTGGGTACGCTGGAATCATACTGATGCGAAGATTGCCGCTATCGGAGTCCGGATTAATCATGGGGTCACGGTTCATGGCTTTGCGCTCAATGTTGATCTGGACCTCTCCCCTTTTTCACTTATCATGCCCTGTGGCCTGGTACAGTGCCACGTCACTTCCATGGCTGAGATTCGGCAGTCTCCCCTGGCGCCTTCAGTCGTGTCACAACAGATCGCGCAGGAATTCGCACGTGTATTCAACATACAATGGATGGGGGTCCCGCTCGACACCATCGGACAGGAACACCACCGTACATTGGTGTCGCCCTCGCACACCTAATCAAAGGAATAGACCATGCACGAACTCGACACACCGACCTTTCGTCTCGCAGTCGCACAGTTTGATCAAGCAGCCGAAGCCATGGAGCTTGATCACAATTTACGCGAACGGCTGAAGCTTCCGCAGCGATCGTTGATTGTCAGCCTGCCCGTCAGGATGGACGACGGCCGGGTCGAGGTCTATACCGGCTATCGGGTGCAGCACGATTCTTCCCGCGGTCCCACCAAGGGAGGCATTCGCTATCATCCGGATGTGAACCTTGGAGAGGTTGCGGCGCTCGCCATGTGGATGACATGGAAATGCGCGTTAGCCGATCTGCCCTATGGCGGAG
>CAYNDW010000436.1:3030-5855 GCA_964395375.1 uncultured Cytophagia bacterium | reverse complement strand
TCTGGGCATGTAAAATCCGCTTGCAACTCCTTGGGTTTTCACCTATATTTTTTCCGGTTAAGATTTTTTTTTCGTGAAAACCGCGTCATTCTAATTATTCACACTGAAGGAGAGGTAGATGAAGAAGTTCTCGAGGTGGTTCGTGCCGATGGCGCTGCTCTTTGCCTGCACGCCGGGCATGCTCCGGGCGCAGTCCATGGAAATGACTTCGGCGAAGCTTTACATTCAACAAAAGGAATGGGACAAGGCGATTGATTTTTTACAGCAAGCCTTGCAGAAGAAGCGGGACAATGCCGAAGCCCATTTTCTGCTGGCCCAGGGTTACGGCCTAAAGGGCAAGCTCGCGGGCATGGTTGCGGAGATCGCCGCGGTGCAGCAATACGATCAGAAAAAGAAATACGCCAAAGACGTCGCCGCGTTGCGGCAACAATACTTCGCGGAAAATTTTAATGCCGGCGTCGCCGCTTTCAACAATCAAAATTTTGATCAAGCCGCGGAAAAATTTTCCACCTCCGCGATGATTGATCCCGCGCAAGTCGCCTCCTTTCAAAATCTTGCTATTGCCTATCGCCAAGTGGATCGCGATCTTGCCGCCGGCCTGCCCTGCGAGGGATGCCCCACCACGGAGCATGAATGGGATGCGAGTGCGCGATTGTGCCGCGATAAAACCACGGGCGCGGCCGTAAAATTTTGCTGCTGCCCGGAGGCCAAGGAGCAACTCGACGCGGCCATCATCAAAACGTATCAAGACTTGATGAAGATGCAGGCCGACAGCGTGATTCATTATCTCATGCTGGCCGAGTATTACAAGCTCAAAAGCCAATCGGACCAGAACCTGGGCATGCTCACGGAAGCCAATCAAAAATTTCCCAACGATGCCCGCGTGTTGAGCGAAATGGCGATTGCGTATGATTTTCAGGGCAAATCCGAAGAAGCATTCAAAACCTATGAACAAGCTTTGAGCGCCAAGCCCGAGGACAAAGACCTGCGTTACAATTATGGCCGGCTTTTCTTGTTGCGCGCGGAAGCCGCGGGCAAAACCCTGCCGCTAGACCACACCGCAGTGGCGAGCGCTTACGCCGGCGCGATCGAGCAGTTTGCCAAAGTCTTGGGCGCGGACCCCGAAGATTTTGACTCCAACTATCACGCGGGGTTCAGCCATTTGAAGATCGGCGAAGATTTTGAAAAGCAGATTGGCGAAATGGAAGACGAAGCGAAAAAGAAGAAGCAAAAAGTTGACGACGCGAAAGTCACCGCTCTGCGCGGCAAAGGCAAAGAGCATTTTACCGCAGCCATTCCGTTTTTAGAAAAAGCCACGCAGCTCAAACCGGAGCAATCGCCGGCGTGGGTGAATTTGGGCGTGGGCTATGCGCGCGCCGGCGCCAATGCGAAAGCCGAGGCCGCATTCGCCAAAGCCAAAGAGTTGGAAAAAGAAAGCAATTGAGCTTCATCTGATTTTAAAATTAAGAACCCCGCTCGACGCATCAAGTCGAGCGGGGTTTCTTTTTTTCTGGCCGCGAGGAACTAGCGCTTCCGCGCCAAGAGCTTTTCCCGCATCGCGCCAATCGTCGCCCTTGCCGCGGGGCTGAACCATGCGTCTAAAAATATTTCTCCTGTGCTCTTCGCGCCGCTGCGCATGCGCTCCAACGCCGGTCCGCGCAACATCGTTTTAAGCATGCCACCTGCTGCGCCCGGATGCGCGGTGAAAGCGCGTAATCGCGTCAGCGCGGCTTCGAGGAGCTGCGCCGGCGGCACGACTTCATGCACCAAACCCACGCGCAACGCCTCTTCCGCGCCAAAAGATTTGCCGCTGTAAAACACGTACGCGTGCTGCTGCGGCGGAATTTCGTGCCGCGCAATCTCCAACGCTGAAGCCGGCAACGGCAATCCGAGCTGAATCTCGTTCACACCGATGATCGCGCTTTCCGCCATTACACGATAATCGCAGGCCAACGCGAGAATGCAACCGCCCGCGGTTGCCGCGCCGTTGAGCGCCGCGATGATTGGTTTGGGATAAGCAAAGAAGCGCTGAAACGCTGCATCGAACTCCGCGAGGAAGCGCGCCATCTGCGCGCGATCATATTCATACACACTGATCAAATCCAAACCCGCGGAGAAGAAACGCTCATAGCCCGTGAGCACCAAGCCTTTGAGCTGCGCCGCGCTTGCCTGCTGCAAACCCTCGGCAATGGCTCCAATCACGCGCGCATTCAACGCATTCGCGCTGCCCGCGTGCAAATGCAAAATTCCCAACTCGCCGCGCTGTTCTAAATGAAAAGTCTCCATTCATTGCCTTTCGTTTGCGTTCAGGTTCAGCCCCGGCTCGGCCGGGGCTTGCATTTTATTTCACGTGGACGAACAATGCCAAGCCGTGGCAGATCAAAGCTCGAATACCGCATTTACTACCCGGAGCACAAAATAGGTTACATTTCCGACTTCTAGTGTTGTCATTCAGAAGGAATCTTTTTGAGCACTGGGCAGTATCTCCAGCGCGTAAAAAGATTCCTACTGAATGACATGCTAGGAGGGAAAATGTAACCTAGATTTCGCTCGGGGTAATATAAATATCGAGCTTCAACATTCTCTCTCATTGGCTCTTTGGCTCCTTCTCCGTTTTGGCTCCTTGCCGCTATCTCACCAGAGTTAGTTTCTGTCGCAACACCCTCTCGCCCGCGCGAAGCTGCACGAAATAAATTCCTGCGCTCACACGCTGTCCGCGTTCATCCTCACCTTGCCACAGCGCCACGTGCCTGCCCGCGCTTTGCGTGCGTGCGCTGAGTTTCCTCACCTCTTGTCCCAACGTATTCGTGATCGTCAACTCCACT
>CAYNDW010000436.1:0-3020 GCA_964395375.1 uncultured Cytophagia bacterium | reverse complement strand
GCTCACCGGAACGCAATTCACCAACACTGCTGCAGCGCTCGGCAACGCATACGCTATCTTTAGCGGCGCGGCCCCGGCGCGCAGCGAGAATGGATTCGGATAACTCGGCAGCAAATCGAAATCGCTCGGCGTGCTCGTCGCGTCGTCCACGCGGGTGCTTGATTGCGGTTGCAGCTTGAAGTGATATTGCGTTGCGCCGCTCGCGGAAATATTCACACTCGCCGTGTCGGCAAAATAGCCGGAGGCTTCCGCGGCAACTCGCACCACGCCGTCTTTGAACCACGGAATTTCATACGCGCCGGCGTTCGTGCTGCGCGTCGTGGGATATTCATCGATGAAATAAACATACGCGCCGGCAATCGGCGCGCTCGTCAACGCGTTCGTTACCGTGCCGGTAAAATTCGCCGCGACGTGTTGATCGAAATTAAAAACGTACAAGCCGCGTTTCATGTCGCTCACATAAATATAGCGCGAGAACGGATACATGCCCCACACCGAATCATAGCCGCTGCAATTGCCCGCGCCCGCGATGTTGTACGACGCGACTTCCTTGGGCTTGGTGGGATCGATCAAATCCACGATGCGAACGCCGTCGCAATAGTAGCTCATATAAGCATAGCGGCCGCGCACATAGACATTGTGAATCGTGCCTCCGGTGCGCGCGTCGTATTCCGCCGCCAGCGTTAACTGCCCGGCGGGTTGCGTGTCCCAAATTTTCAGGCTATGCGGCGTGGCGCCGATTTCATCCGCGGTCAAGATATAACGTTCATCCTCGGTGGGCCAGGCGTAGTGCGTGCCCGCGCCGGGATATTGTATCTTCGCCAACTCGCGCGGCGCAAACGGATTCGTCACGTCGAAATAGCCCAAGCCCGCGGGCGAAAAGATGAATGCGCCGTACCATTTGCCGCGAATGATCGTGTTGTCATGCGACGTGCCGAAGGGGCCGGTGTACGTCAGCTTGCGCACAAACTTGCGCTTGTCGGTGATATCATAGATCGCCACGCTGGTGAAATTATCCGTCACATACATCACGTTGCCGGCCACGCAAAACGTATGCGGGCTAATTCGATCTGAGCCGCTCGGCTGAAAATGATTCACCAACACCGGCTTGCGCGGATCGAGAATATCGAACACGTCGATATAGTTTTGATTCTGCACCGCAAGGTAAAGATACTTGCCGTGAATCTGCACGTCGTAAACCGAGCCGGTCGAAAGTATTGTGGCGAGCGCTTGCGGCGTTTGGGGATTGCTCACGTCGTAGAGATAAACATTGCGGCCGCCGTCACCAAAACTCCACCCTGCCAGCGCAACCAGATCGCCGCAGCCCGTCACTTCGCTATAACGAAAAGACGTGGTCGAACCGGGCGCGGGATCAATGATTTTCAAAAGCTGCAAATTCGCGGTACCTTGCGCAAAAAGATCGGCGGTGGCAAAGAACAGCAGCACTGCGGCGGCGAACAGCTTGAATCTCAACATTCACTCTCCTGGTTTTGGGTGAAAAAGAATCAGCAGAAATGTTCAGCCACGGCTTGGCCGTGGCTTGTGTTTGTGCCTTGAGGAACAGCCCATGTCACGGCCAAGCCGTGACAGATTAAAATCTGGTTTCAGAATTTGAAATTAAAACTCATGGAGAGCAGCTTCCGGCTGCAGCATAATTTTCGGCAGCGCCGGCAATGTTTGTGCGAGTCCGATAAACGGCTGCACCTCTTGCAACAGCGGCGCGAGCGCAACCCCATAACACGGCGAGGACAGCTTCTCCAGTTTTGCGAGGCCTTTTTGCAACTGGCTTTGCATCCCCGCGAAATTATCCATGCGAAAATGATAAAAGCCCGTGGCGAGATTCACCAAACCATGAAAGAGTTCGCGGCTCTTCGCCTCGCGCGCTTCCATCCACAACTCCTCAAACGTGTCGTGCGCTTCAAAGAAGTATTCGCGATTGAAAAAGTCCACACCTTGCTTGATGCGCTCAGCGAGATTTTCGATGGGTTCCGGCATGAGGTTTTGGTTTATCTGGTTCAGCCACGGCTGGGCCGTGGCTTGTGTTATAATATAAAGCCACAGCACCGCCGTGGCTGAACATGAGGCTGCGCTCGCTTTTGAGGCAGACTGGAAGTCTGCGTTACGATTTTAGAACCGCGAAGCCGCGAGTTGCACATCGGCGTGTTGCCACGCTTGCGCGAAACGTTGCTGCGCGGCTAGTGCTTCAGCTTTTTTATTTTGCAAAACGAGGCTTTGCTGCAAGCCGAACAGCGACCAGCCATTCTCCGGATACTTCTGCAGGTCTTCGCGATAAACCGCTTCGGCTTCCGTCGCGCGTTTTGCTTCCAGCAAAACCGCGCCGAGATTGTGCCGCGCGGGCGTGTACCATGGCGGCGGTTCATCATAAGTGAGTTGGTCTTCGACGCGAACCGCGTTTTGCAAATGCGCGATCGCTTCAGGATAATGCTCGCGCTGCGCGGCAAGCTCACCGGCCAGCATCTCGCGCGCAATTTGTAAAAGATCAAACGTCGTGTTGATGTCCCAAATCGTCACCATGCGCAAAGAGGAATCGGCCGCGATCAACGCGAGTTGCTCCAACTCGTGCGCCGCTTGCTCGAGTTTTTGCGTGCGCGTGAAAGCCATGCCGCGCGCGAAATGCCAAACGCCGTTGGGATAACGCAAATCGCTCGCGGGCGCGGGCGTGTTTAAAACTTCTTCCCACTTGCCGAACTTCACCCTCGCATAGAGTGGAATCGTGGTGTAATGTTGCAGCGTGCCATAGCCGGGCGCGCGCATGAGCGCAGAGTCTTGTTGCATCGCCATGTGATGCGCGGCCAGCAATGCTTGCGCACTGTTGCCGCCAAACGTTGCCGCGGCGGAAAGGAAATGATGATTGTGCGGCACATACGCCACGGGATACATGCCCTGCGCATGGCATTGCGTGATATAATTGCTGTCCGCCGTAATCGCGCGTTCATTCGCGAGCACAGCCTCGTGATAGCGGCCCGTTATAGCCGCGGCTTTCTGAACGAAAAACTTGG
>CAYNDW010000435.1:0-5857 GCA_964395375.1 uncultured Cytophagia bacterium | reverse complement strand
AATGACAGCGCGAGGGTGTGTGCCTCGTTGCAAACGATTTCAACAGTCCTTACTGCATCTCTTCACGATACTAGGCGACACCCCCCTAACCCCCCTCAAGGGGGGAATAGCCGGGTGCTTTACCCTCCAAATACGTTCCAATACTCCAACACTCCAATACTCCAATACTTCAACACTCCAACACTCCAACAATCCAATAATCCAATAATCCATCACTCGATCACTCCATCACTCCATCACTCCAACCATCCATCAATTCAATCATCGAACACTCCATCAATCCACGACTCCAAAACTCCAACAGTCCAAGCTTCACTCCGCCCACCCTCGCGCGCGCTCGACGGCGCGTTTCCAATTGCGTTTCAAATTCTGCCGCGTGTCGGCATTCATCTGCGGCGAGAATTTTTTCTCCACACTCCAATGCGCGGCGACGTCGTCCAAGTTGGACCAATAGCCCACGGCGAGGCCCGCGAGATAAGCCGCGCCCAGCGCGGTGGTTTCCGTCACTTTCGGCCGCACCACCGAAGTGTTGAGAATGTCGGATTGAAACTGCATGAGCAAGTTATTCACGACCGCGCCGCCATCCACGCGCAACTCGCCGAGCGTAACGCCGCAATCGTTCTGCATGGCCTCGGCCAACTCGCCGGATTGATACGCAATCGCTTCGAGGGCCGCGCGCGCAATGTGATTGCGATTCGCGCCGCGCGTGAGGCCGACAATTGTGCCGCGCGCCGCGGCATCCCAATAAGGCGAGCCGAGTCCGACAAACGCAGGCACGAGATACACGCCGCCATTGTCCGCCACTTGCGCGGCGAGCGTTTCAATTTCTTTCGAAGATTGAATCAGGCCAAGCTCATCGCGCAGCCATTGCACCACGGCGCCGGCAATGAACACGGAACCTTCGAGCGCATATTGCACCGGCTCTTTGCCGATCTGCCACGCGACCGTGGTGAGCAAGCCGTGTTTCGAATGCACGATTTGATTGCCGGTTTGCATGAGCATAAAGCAGCCGGTGCCATACGTGTTTTTAAACATGCCGGGCTTGAAACACGTTTGCCCAAAAAGCGCGGCTTGTTGATCGCCCGCAATGCCGGCAATCGGAATCTCCACGCCGAACAATGCCGCGTCCGTGTTGCCATACACTTCGCTGCTCGAACGCACGCTCGGCAAGATCGCGGAAGGAATAGCGAGGCGAGAAAGAATATCATTATCCCACGCGAGCGTGTGCAAATTATAAAGCAGCGTGCGCGAAGCATTCGAGCAATCGGTTGCGTGTACTTTGCCGTTCGTCAATTTCCACAACAGCCATGAGTCAATCGTGCCGAACGCAATCTCACCGGCCTCGGCGCGTTGGCGCAAGCCCGCGACATTATCGAGCAGCCACTTCACTTTTGTGCCGG
Organism: uncultured Cytophagia bacterium; assembly: GCA_964395375.1. Classification (GTDB taxonomy): domain Bacteria; phylum Zhuqueibacterota; class Zhuqueibacteria; order Zhuqueibacterales; family Zhuqueibacteraceae; genus JABWAN01. The sequence continues at coordinate 4,457 of CAYNDW010000435.1, read as the reverse complement.
AGAAATAGGGATCGGGCACGAGTCCGGTTTTATGGCTGATCTCGCTCGCCCAGCCGTTCTTGCGAATGTCTTCGCAGATCGGCGCGGTGCGACGGTCTTGCCACACGATGGCGGGATGAACGGCCTTGCCGGTTTTACGGTCCCACAACACCGTGGTCTCGCGTTGATTGGTGATGCCGATGGCGGCAACGTCTTTCGCGCTCACGTTCGCGAGCAGCAACGCCTCGCGCGCCGTGGCGAGTTGCGTGCTCCAAATTTCTTCGGGATCGTGTTCCACCCAACCGGGCTGCGGATAATATTGCTTGAATTCTTTTTGCGCCATGCCGTGAATGTGGCCGTCGCGATCAAATAAAATGCTGCGACTGCTGGTGGTGCCTTGATCTAAAGCTAGAATGTATTTCACGCTCGCCTCCTGGGTTGGAATGATGGAGTGGTGGAGTCTTGGGTTGTTGGAGTCATGGAGTCTTGGATTGTTGGATTGTTGGAGCATTGTATCGGCTCAAGAGATTTTGTTTGCACCATGAATTTGTCCTTAAGTAAGAACCTTTCTTCGAACTTGGAAGAACCTCATGCACTATACGATGTCGCAAGTTCTCGGGAAGTTCCTTGCAGGATGACAAGGAGAGAGGACATGAGCTCATGAACAAAAAAACGCGGGCGTAATCATACCTTTTCAGTCCTTCGTTCGCAAGGCTTTTTTTGCCTTGCCTTGCCGCAGAGCGAATGATATATTGCTCGCGGATGTTGGGGCTGGTTGCTGGTTTCTCGCTGCTGGTTGCTTTAGCATCAAGCAACGAGAAACCAGCAACCAGTAACCAGTAACAAACAACGAGGAACGAGTCATGCCATCACAGAATCCTTCCGCCGCAATGCAAACATTGTTCGAAGGCGCGCGCACCGGCGAGGCGCTCGCGCTTGAAAAATTATTAGAGCAGGTGCGCCCGCAGGTGTTGTGCACGTGTTATCGCATGATCGGCAATCCCGAAGATGCCGAGGATGCCGCGCAAGACGCATTGCTTGGTATTTTGGAGGAGATGAAATCCACGCTGCCGCAAAGCGCGTGGCAGGCATTGGTGTTTCGCCAAGCGGTGTCCGCGAGTTTGGATTTCATCAATCTCTTGCGTGAAGAAGACGAGCAGAACAATCCCAAAGCGCAGATTGTGCGATCGGTTGAGCCGTTTCTTACCGGAAAGCTGGCGCTGGCAGAGATCGAAGCATTGGAGCACAACGAGGCGCGCGCGATGACGACGCGGGAAAGCATGATGCTTGTGTTCATTCACGTGTTGCATGTCTTGCCGCTGGAAACGCGCGCGGTGTTTTTGCTGAAAGAGATTTTAGGCTGTGGTGATGAAACCGTGACGCTAGCGTTGGGGCTTTCGCCGGAGAAGATTGCGAAACACTTGCATGCCGGCCGTGAAGTGATTGCTGCCGCGCGCGCCAAAATTCCCGACAACAATATGCTTCCCGAAGAAGTGCGCGCCAAAAATGTCGTGCGCCGCTTGGGCCGCCGGCTCATTCAAAAAGATGCGATGAAGCTCGCCGCGGTGTTGGCGGAAGACGCGGTGTTGGTCATTCCCAAGCACGGCTCTTTTCACGGGCAAGAGGCGGTGGCCGCGCAATTCGCCAAGATGTTTATGGTTGGCCTCGCGCCCGATGCGATTGCCGTGGTCGAGATCAACGGCCAACCCGGGTTGATCTGTTTTCAAAAAAGGGTATTGCGGAAACGAGCGAAATATTTGCCCAGCCTCGTGTTGGCGCTGGCAATTTCAGCAGCCGGCCCGGCGCGCCACAAGATCGTCCGGCTCGACGTTGTCACCGCGGCGAAAGTGATGCAGAAGGTTGGCAAGCACGTGGCGTTGCTGAAAGTACGCGCGTTGCGGCCGAAGGTGAGATGAGAAATTTTGTTCGCGCGCGTGAGCTGTGGTTTTATTCTCCCACGAAAGTGAAAAGCTTTTTTGTGGGAGGAAGCCTTTGAGTGACTCTCGGCAGCAAAATTTTTATAGCAAAATTCGCCGAAGCCACCGAGCATCGCCGAGAAAACTTTTCAGATAATATTCTGTCTTTGGTTCTTTCATTCACTCAACGTGGACGAGCCACACACCAATCAATGCCCAACGGATAAAAACTGCCAACGGATCAACGTTTAAAATTTTTCATCTGTTGGCCGATTTTATCCGTTGGGATGCTTTTGCTTCAAAAGAAGAGAGCGCAATTTTTATAGAACATTCCCTGAGTTCGCACATGAAGCCCTCCCCAGATTATCTCCTCACCATCGACCTCGCGCATCCGCCTCGTCCGCCCGCGCGCGTGGAAGCGGATTTGGAGGCCGTGCTCATGAAAATCCGCAACTCCAACCAGCAGCGCGCGATCAAAGTGATTCACGGCTACGGCAGCCACGGACACGGCGGCTCGACGCGAGAAACCGTCCGCGATTGGGCCTATAACGCCCGTCGTCGATTGCGCGCTGCGATTCATGGCGAGAATTACAATATCTTCGATGATGACACCCAAGAGCTGCGCGACGAATGCGGTAAGATCGACGACCACGATCTCGGCGCAGCCAATCCCGGAATTACAATTTTGTGGGTGAAATAGCAGCAAAACTCAGCCAAATTTCAATTTCGTACCTGAAATTCCCCAAAGTGTCTCAATTGCGAAACTGTCAGCACCGGACCTAGCGCAACATCTCGTAGCTCGCCTCGCGCACATCACAATCTATTGATCACGAAAACAAGACTTTGCCCAACCGTTGGGTTTCGGCACAAATAGTTTTGCCGGCCTGGTGTTTGGCGGCATGGTGCTTGCCTAACATATGGGCAACGGATTAAAGATGTGCCAATAGGATTGTTGGCGCTACGAGACGTCCGGCACAAGACGTGGGCATTATAATAGTTTTTAATTTTTGGCGAGCAGGGACGTTCGCCCCAACTCTCACGCACTTGCCGGACGTGATTTTCTCCGAGGACTTTTGAAGTATCGCCGATAGGATCGTCGGTTACCTCGCGCTCGGCGTCGGGCTGTGAGTCTGCTATCAGCATCGTGGCAAGACTTGTCCGCAAGAAGCTGGAGAGCAAGGACGCTCGCCGGCAAAAGATGTTCGCCGGGCGCTTTTTTTATTTTTCGCACCAATAGGATTGTTGGTGTGTTATGCGGCGTGTTCGGCAGTGCGTGAGTCGCTATTCGCAAGGTAGCTTCTCATCAGGTCTGGCAAGCATGAGGCGAACCAGGCGCTAACTGCGCGGGCCGGAACGTTCTTCACCATCTGTCGACCCAGGAAGGGTCGCAAGAGTTGATATATATCACGGCGCATCCGCCAGGCTGGCGAATGCAACAAGTTGTGGCTCCCCCTCACAGCCAAGAGGCCCAGGTCGAAAGACTCGGGCCTTTTTTATTTCCAGTCCTCCCCCCGAAACGACCGTTCATCGGAATCTCCGCGCCTTCTCGCCGACGCTCGCGTATATTCTCCCGCGCATGAAAATCCTCTCCAACGTTTGTGCTTCACTTTTCAAAAAAGGATCTGATATGAAGCTGCTCGTCTTCTTCGTTTTATACGGCCTCGCGCTCACGGCGGCTTTGGCGCGTGCCGGTTATCGGGCGCGGGTTGTTCCCGCGAAAAATACTGCGCCGAAAAATTCCTCGCGTAAACGGCCTTCGCGCATTCTCATCGTCGGTGCGACCGGCGGAACCGGGCGCGAGCTTGTTGCGCAAGCTTTGGAGCGCGGTTATGCAGTCACGGCGCTCGTGCGCAATCCGTCGAGATTGCAAATCAAACATCCGCGGCTCATCGTTGCGCAGGGCGATGTGCTCGACTACAACTCCGTCGAGGCCGCGATGCGCGGGCAAGAAGCCGTGGTTTCCGCGCTCGGACACAAACGCTTTTTTTATCCGACACGCATTCTTTCCGAGGGCACGCGCAACATTCTGCGCGCGATGGAGGCGCACCAGGTCGCGCGTTTCGTGTGCGCGACCTCGCTCGGCCTCGGCGACAGCGCGGGACGGATGGGATTGTTCTACACGCTCTTCATCATCCCCATGATTTTGCCGCTTTACTTTTGGGACAAAACACGGCAGGAGCGCCTCATCGCGCAAAGCAGGAGCGATTGGACCATCGTTCGCCCCGGCGTGTTGACGAGCGGAAGCAAGCACGGGCAGTATCGCAGCGGCTCCGGCCTCGGCGGTTTCATTGGCACGGTGCGTATTGCGCGCGCGGACGTGGCGGATTTCATGCTCGCGCAGTTGGAGCCGGATACTTTTCTGCACACCGCGGTTGGAGTGGCGCAATAATAAAACTCGCGAAATTTGATTTGTAATCGCGGCCCGGCAATATGTCATTCCGCGGGAATCCTTTCAGCGCCGGACATCAACGCCGGCGCTCAAAAAGATTTCTTCTGAATGACAAACCACAGACCTCGTCAGAATCGTCCCCAAACCTCTCGGATTTTTGGACAAGAGCACGA
>CAYNDW010000434.1:0-5866 GCA_964395375.1 uncultured Cytophagia bacterium | reverse complement strand
CCAAAGTGCAAGAGCCGCATCGAGACCGCACCAAGGAAATTTTGCGCAATCATCCGGAGATTCGAGAGTACATCGGCAAAAATCCGATGACGTTTGTTTACACCGCGGGAATTGTGACGCTCCAAGTTGCGCTGGCTTATCTGCTGCGCGAGCAATCGTGGTGGTGGATCGTGGGCGTGGCTTATTTCGTCGGCGCGTTTGCCAATCATGCGCTCTTTGTGATGATTCATGAATGCGCGCATAACCTCGTGTTTCAGCGCAAAGCGCCGAACCTTTTCACCGGCCTGCTCGCCAACATTCCGTTGATCATCCCCAGTTCCGTTTCCTTCCAACGTTATCATCTCAAGCATCATGCGTTTCAAGGCGTGTATGAATTGGACGCGGACCTGCCGCATCGGTGGGAAGCAAAGCTCATCGGCCATTCGTTTCTCGGCAAAGCGCTTTGGCTCTTGTTCTATCCCGTGTTTCAAGGCCTGCGGCCGTATCGCTTGAAAGAGATCGCCTTCATCGACAAATGGATTTTGCTCAATTGGGTCACGCAATTCGGCTTTGACCTTGCGGTGTATCTCGTGCTCGGCCCCAAAGCCTTTTTCTTTTTATTGCTCTCGCTCTTTTTCTCCATCGGCCTCCACCCGCTCGGCGCGCGTTGGATTCAGCGGCATTACATGATGGACGGCGGCGAACAAGAAACGTATAGTTATTACGGTGCGCTCAACACCGTCGCGTTCAACGTCGGCTATCACAACGAGCATCATGACTTTCCTTCCGTGCCATGGAATAATTTGCCAAAAGTTAAACAGCTTGCTCCCGAAGCCTATGATAATCTGGCTTCGCATCAATCGTGGACCAAGCTGCTCTTTCGCTTTTTATTCACGCGTGAAGTCTCGCTCTTCTCGCGTATGGTGCGCAGCGAGCGCGGGCAAGTTGCGCTCGATGCCGAAGTCAAGCCGGACCTCGACGTGATTGCAGAGTCGCAATCTCCTCGTCACGCCGTGCCCGCTTAACCTCTCGTTTCCGCGTTCTCGCGTTTGGGCGCGGGCATGCAGCAGCGGGCAGGTGTCTTGCGATCGCAATACTCTCATTAGAAACGCTCGGCCCCACAACGTGAAAGCGCGTGGGGCTTTTTCATAATTGAACGTGCTCTGTTCTTCAATTGCTTTCGGCCTAAGTTAGATCAATTCATAAACACCAAGGAGTAAGACTCTCATGTCCAACATCAATCGAGCCAGTGTGGGGATTTATATCGACGAAGCCAATATTCGCAGCAATGGCGGCTACGGCATGCAATACGACGTGCTGCGCGAGTTTGTGTGTCACGACGGCGCCGAGCCGGTGCGGTTGAATGTTTATGCCACGTTCGACCCGCGACGCGCGCATGAAGATCAGTTGTATCATGTCAAGACCAATCGTTTTTTTGCGATGCTGCGCAATATGGGCTACAAAGTCATCATCAAAAATTATAAGTGGTACACGGATGAAGAGGGCAAGGCTTATGCGAAGGCCAACTCGGATTTGGATATGGCCGTGGATGCGTTGCTCCAATCGGAAAATTTGGAGCGCGTGGTGATGTGTACCGGCGACGGCGATTTCGTGCAAGTCGTGCGCGCGTTGCAGAACAAAGGCTGCCGCGTGGAAATTTTGGCGTTCGACAACATCTCCGCGGACTTGCGCCGCGAAGCCGATGTGTTCTTCTCCGGCTATTTGGTTCCGAAATTGTTGCCGACGCGTTCCATCTTCGGGCCGGGGTTGATCAAAGAGTGGGGCGAAGAAGGCTCGCGCGTGCGCGGCGTGTGTTACGCGTACAAACACGACGGCAAGTACGGCTTTCTGCGGTTTCTAAAAAATCTAAGCGGCAATCTGTGGATCACCGACACCCGCCATCCGCAATCGCCTTACGCCGCGGTTTATTTCTATGAATCCGAATTGCCGCGCGAAGTCGCGCCGGCGGAGTTGCCCGATCACGAATTGATCTTTGAGTTTGATTTGCACGTGCAAGAGATCAACAAAGAGCGCAAACTGCAAGCGCGCAACATGCAAGTCGTCAGCGCGTTGGACTACTAAAGCGCTTGGAGTAGTGGAGTGATGGATTGTTGGAGTGGTGGATTGATGGGTCCAGGATTTTCATTACTCCAACACTCCGCCGCTCCAATAATCCATCACTCCAACCATCCACCAATCCAATGACCTTGTGATGCCCGGCCAATCCGTTCGTCTCCTCAAAATCTTCATTGCCTCGCCCGGCGATGTGAAGCTCGAGCGTGAAAAGGCGCGTGAAGAAATTCTCAGCCTGCGCCCGCTCGCGCACAATCACGGCTTCGATCTCGAAGCCGTGGGTTGGGAAACGCACGTCACGCCGGGCATGGGCCGTAGTCAAGGGCTGATCAATCCGCTCGTGGCCGAATGCGATTTGTTTCTCGGCATTCTGTGGCGACGTTTTGGCCAACACACCGGCGAGGCCGAGTCCGGCACGTTGGAAGAATTTCAGCTCGCGCGCGAGCGGCACATGAAGGAGCACGCGCCCGAAATCATGCTCTACTTTCGCGAAGTGCATCCGGATTTTCTCAGCGACCCCGGTGCGCAACTACAAAAAGTTTTGGAGTTCAAAAAGCAGATCGAAGACGGCCATCTCGCGCTTTATAAAAACTATCGCGACCCCGAGCACTTCGCAACATTGCTGCGCCAACACGTCACAGATTGGTTGTTGAAATTGGCTCCCACCGTGGGCAACCAATCAGTGACCACGAATGACGCGCTGGCCAATGACGCCCCTCTCCTCTCCGCCTTCACGGAACATCTCGAATATTGCCGCACGGAATTGCAGAAGACCGTGCGGCCCTTGCGTTTGCGCACGCTCACTTTGCCGCCGCTCTTTTTGGAAGAAGTTGAAGCAGAGCGGCCGCGCAATATGAAAGTGAGCAACGCCGTGAAAATGTTTCCGCGTTTGCTCATTCTCGGCGAGCCGGGCGCGGGGAAAACCACCTCGCTTAAAAAGCTCGCGGAAGAATACGCGCGTTGGCGCGGCGAAGGCAAAGACCCGGGCTTGAGTGAGCCGGAAGATTTTAATCTCCCTGTTTTTGTCGATCTCTCCGCCTATCCCACCCTCTCTGCGGGCGACGCGAAGCACGGCTTGTGGCGCCTCATCACCGCGAGTGTGCGCGGCGTTCACGATGTTGATGTGCGCAAACGCATTGTCGCGGGAGGTTGCCTGCTCTTGTTCGATGGCTTGAACGAAGTGGGCGAGGCGTATGATGAAGTCGTGCATCAAATCCGGCATCTCGTCAATTCTGAAGCGCCGCACAATCGTTTCGTGGTCACGTGCCGGCCGGGCATCTATCGTAACGAGCTGCACTCGGAGTTTATTGCGTTTCAATTGGAGCGTTTGAGCAGCTTCAATGCCTCGAAGGTTTTGGAGATCGAGATTGGCGAGTCGAAGGCGCAGTCCGCGTGGAAAGGCCTCGACGAATACACGCGCGATCTCTGCCGCAATCCGCTTATGCTCACGTTGCTCGCGGATGAGCTGCGCGCGAGCGAAACCCCGCCCACCAATCGCGCGGAGTTGTTCGACCGTTTCATCGACCGCTATTTGAGCGAATGGGCGCGCGTGAAAGGCGCCGGCTCAGTTCGTGTTGAAAAAGAAATTCTCTCTGCCCTCGCGTGGCGCCTCGGCACGAGCCGCACGCTGCTCTCCGCCGACGAAGCCGCAGCCACCATGTCCGCCCGCCTCACGGAATTGCAGAACAAGAAAGAAGCCGCGTCCAATTTGAACGTCGCGACATTGAACCGCGAATTTCTCGAACACGGCCTCCTGCGCGAAAGCGCGGGCCAAACCGGCTTCTTTCATCAAGCCGTGCAAGAGTACTTCTTCGCCCGCGAAGTGGCGTTGCATCAATCAATGGAATATGTGCTCAAGCACGTGAGCGATCCGCAATGGGCCGAGGTGTTGGTGTTTGTGTGCGGGTTGGTGGAAGATGCGACGGAGGTGGTGAGGGAGGTGATGGAGGGGGATATTTTCTGGGCAATGAGATGTGCTACCAATGCGAAAAATATTAATGGAGAAGTTGGTGATGAGTTAGCTCTTAAACTAATCCAAAATCTAAAAATAAAACTTGATGCGAATATTTGGGTTGGAAGATTATATCAGGATATGATAGCTGTTCTATCAATGGAATCAAAAACTCGTTCTAAAGATTTGACCAAGCTTTTTTCTCAAGTATATCAAAACGAACTTAATGGGAGGGTGGGCCTTGCCAGTTTGCTTATTGAGATGGAAATTCCACAAATGGCGAAACAAGCGATTTCTCTACTTGAGCCTTTGATTAAGAATCAGCCAGGCAATGTTCAGCTAAGAAGTATGATGGCCTCTGCACTCAGAGAAGTTGGAGATTCTGAAGGCGCTATCGCGCATTTCAATAAATGTTTAGACTTGGCATCTGAAGACCCACATTTGTGGGTCAATCAAGGGATCACTTATGTAGTTATGAAGAATCAAGACAAAGCAAAATTTTGTTTTCTTCGAGCTATTGAATTGGACAGAAGACTACATTGGGCGTATTACCATCTCGGTCGGATCTTTTACGAGCAGAAAAATTTCGAAGGTGCCTTAGAGCAATTCCAACAAGCCAGTCAACTTGGTGAAGAATTCGCGGGACCACACGTCGGAATAGCAAACGTTTATCTTGAATACCTGAAGCAGCCTGAAAAAGCAATTATAGAATATCATATTGCAATTAGGCTTGAACAGCGGCCTTTTAGGCTTGCTGAATCTTTTTTAGGCCTCGCCCGCGCCCTCGAAGCCGCAGGCCGCACCGCCGAAGCTCGGCAGCGTTATCAAGAATACCTCGACCGCTTCCCGTGGGGCGAGCGTGCGCAAGAGGCGCAGGCGGCGTTGGAGCGGTTGGGCGGAGAGTGAATTTTAACAGGAGAAAGGTGTGTATCTATTTCCGACTGACGAAAGCGGCAATACCGGTTGGAATCTTGATTCGCCGGATCAGCCGCGGCATTTCCTCGTGGCCATCGGTGTTCACGAAGATAAAACTCGTGAAGTTGATCGTATCTTGTTTCGCATTGCGCTGGATTATTTTCCACGAGAAGCGAGAAACTCGGATTTTGAATTTCATGGCGGCGATATTTATCGCGGCGAAGGATATTTCAATGCCCTGTCGCCTGCTGATCGGCTTCAAATTTACAACCGTATTATCCAGGTCGTTCTCGATTTTGAACTGCCGGTTTTTATCGAAGGCATAGATAAGCAGAAATTGAAGGCTAGCTCGACGAACCCGGCGCATCCCTACAATCTGACGTTTCTTTATCTCGTTGAGCGTTTGGAAGAATTTCTGGAAGCACAACAGCCGGTCGCAAATGGTTTGCTCTTCGCCGATGAGAATCGTGAGCGTGACCGTTCTATCATTTCTGATTTCGATTCCTTCAAGGAATACGGAACGGCTCTGGGCTATAAGCCGCGAGAGATAAAGCGGCTAATCGATACCGTTCATTTTGTGAAGTCACAAGACAGCCGATTGATACAACTCGCGGATTGCAGCAGTTATCTCGTTTGCCGGTATCATAATCTGATTCAAAGATCATTGACAAACATTTCTGCTGGCGACCGAGAGATGATTCGTTTGCGTCAGCTTTTGGAAAGCACGAAAGGCGGGATGTTGAAAAGAGTAAGCCCCTAAAATAAAAGTGCACAATTGAGGGCCAACGCCTGGAGCTCGACAAGTGCCAAACCCACTCTCAACTGTGCACGAGAATGGTAACGAACGAGTCTCACAAAAGCAAGCTAGCTTTTCAGCAGTTAAACGGGGGGGGCGCACCGCCGAAGCTCGGCAGCGTTATCAAGAATACCTCGACCGCTTCCCGTGGG
>CAYNDW010000433.1:0-5891 GCA_964395375.1 uncultured Cytophagia bacterium | reverse complement strand
TTGCGCTGCGATTGGCAGAGATGAGATACGTGCTGCGGCGAATGTGTTGTCCGTAATCCAAACGAAAGTCGCAGGGCACGCCGGCGAGAATGACGAGATCAGCCTCCTTCAAAGCCTCGCGGCGTTTGTGGCGCATCTGCAGCGCATGTTGTTTGCCTAATAAACCACGGCCCATGCCGGAGAGATAAACCGGAATGCCAAGCTGTGCAAGCGCATGCGCCACGCGCGTAACCTCACTCGCTTCAAGCAAGGCTTGACTGCCCACGAGCAAAACCGGGCGCTCGGCTTTCGCCAATCGCATTGCTGCCGCACGCACCTCGTTCGTATTGGGCAGTGGCGGCTTTACTTCTACCCGAGAAAAATTTTGTGGTGATTGCAAACCAGCGAAGAGATGATTGACATGACGATCCAAATAAAATTTGATCGCGCGCTCTGCGAGCGAGCGGCCGCTTTGCGATTTGAGTCCATACCATTCGCGCACGGTGGCTTCTTCATAAAGCAAATCAACCGGGCATTCGACGAACACCGGGCCGGGCACGCCGCTTTTCGCGACTTCGAACGCGCGCATAATCGAGGGCGCCAACTCTTTCACGGTGCGCACGGCTTTGGCCCATTTCACGTGCGGCTTGATGAGAGCCATTTGATCGATGTCTTGCAACGCGCCGCGGCCTTTGAGCGCGGTTGCAGTCGCGCCGCCCAGCAACACGAGCGGCGATTGCGCGAGCTGCGCGTTCTTGATCGCCGTAATCGTATTCGTCACGCCCGGCCCGGCTGTGACTGCGGCGACGCCGGGACTGCCGGTGAGGCGCGCGACCGCATCCGCGGCGAACACGGCGTTGACTTCGTGCCGCACGTCGATCACACGAATGCCGAGGCGTTTGCAGCCGACGAGTATGGGCGAGATGTGTCCGCCGCAGAGGGTGAATAAAAAATTCACGCCTTGTGCTTGCAATGCTGAAGCGATACGATCACCACCGTGCATATTGGCTCCTTGTTGCGCAAAAGCTCGCCGCCCTTCAAAGTGCCTTTTGAGAAGAATCTTTTGAGTGTGTCACAAATCGCAGGACCGGTTTATTTCCCTCAGCGTTGTCATTCAGAAGGAATCTTTTTCGGCATAAGCACTGTGGTTTGGCTTAAAAAGATTCCTTCTGAATGACAGGGAAGGAGGGTGCTCCTATGAAATGTAATACACTCGAATTTTTTTGAGCATTGGATACAAAACCGAATGAGCTCCATTTCCAGCGCTCAAAAAGATTCCTTCTGAGTGACAGCTTGAGGAGGCGCGTGAACAGTTCCAATTATTCTTCTTTTTTCGGAAGCACCGGCTTGTATTTGAGCACTTCTTCTAAGCGCGCGCCATCGACGCGCGCAGGATAATCGTAGCCGAAAAATTTCGCGAGCGTCGGCGCAACGTCCACGGTGTGAACTGCGCGCTCGATCTTCGCGGGTTGAATGCCGGCGCCAAAGAAGATGAGGGGCACGTGGGTGTCGTAACGGTAAGGCGAGCCGTGCGTTGTGCCCGTGGGGCTGGTGGTAATCAAACAATTTTCACAGAAGCGGATTTGAAAATCTTCGCCGCGCGCGGGATAATAACTGCGGCGAAAGAGATCGATATAAGCGCGGTCGCTCGGTTTGGGGTCGAGCAGCTCGCGGCGAAAATAAATATCGGCAATCGCTTCGTTTTTGAGCAGCGCCGCGCGAAATTTATTTTCGAGCGCGAGGCTGTCGAGGCCGCGCTGCGCCGCGGCGGCATAATTCAAAAAAGCATTTTCGAAGAGGAGCGGTTCTTTGCTGCCCAATTCTTGTCGCAGCTTTTGATCGAACGCCTCGAGTCTCGGCTTCAACTCTTCGTCCCAGCGAATGCGCTGCGCCGTTTGATTTGTTATCTGCGTCAAATACTCCGGCAGTGGCATGACGGCATGATCCGCGCTCAACGCGATGAGCACTTCGCCTTGGCCCAACTCGTCTTCCAGCTCTTCTAAAAATTTTCCCAGCGCGGCATCGAGCCGCAAAAGATGATCGAGCATCTCATGGCTATCCGGTCCAAAAGCGTGACCGACGTAATCAGTGCAGGAAAGGCCGAGTGCGAGCAGGTCCACGGCTTTGCCTTGTCCCAGTCGCTCTTCTCGTATTGCCGCGCGCGCAAAATCCAACACCATCAAATCGCCCCAGGGGCTCCGCAGCGCTTGGGCTTTCTTTTTATCCGCGGTAAACGCATGGGGAAAAGCGGAATCTTCGCCCCATTTATATTCACCGGCCATCTCGTCCGGACCGAGCGCCGCATAGACTTCTTCGCCTTGCAACTTCTCCCACGCCGCGGGCAAATTGTTATCGAGCCAATTCGCGGCGTTAAAAACTTTCACCCACTCCGGCAGCGCCGGCGTATAGTATGCAGAGGTCACCATGCGGCCGGTTTTGCTATCATACCAAAAAGCATAATCCGGTTGCTTGCCGCCCAGCAATATCGCCGCGCGATCTTTGGCGGACACGGATATAACTTTTGAATCGAGCGAGTGGACTTTGAGCCAGTCGCCAAATGCGGTGACAGCGAGATTCTTTGGAGAAAAATTTCCGCCCTCGCCTTCGACCGGCCCCGAAGCAGAATCGACAACGCAGTAAATTTTCTTACGTGTTGCGGGATCGATCCATTCATTTGCAATAATGCCGTTCACGCGCGGATAAGAGCCGGTCGACAGCGTTGCATGGCCCGGCCCGGTCTCGCTCGAAGCATAATTCAAATCGGCGTTGGTATAAATCAACCCTTCGCGATACAGCCGGCCCAAGCCGCCGTTAAATTTCGCGCCGTAGCGTTCCAAATAATCCGCGCGCATTTGATCGATGGAAATGAGCAGCACGAGTTTGGGTAAGGGGGATTTTGAACAGGCAGACAGGATGAGCAGTGCAGATATGAACAACGCGGCGCCAAGCTTTCTCATGGTCTAGCTCCTCTCCAAAGATAGGTGTGATGATGAAACGGTGAAAGAAAGTGGGCAAATCGGGAACAAAAATCCAGAGGAAAGACGCAGCGCAGGTAATGCTTCAATGTGGTTGAGGGGAAGGCCGCGATATTTTATCCACCAACGGAGAATAAAAAAATGCGCTCGTGGTGACGCCTTCAGGTGTTGGTTGCCGATTAACTAGAATGCCTGAAGGCCTCACCATGAACGGTTGCTATCATTTCAACATCAACATCTTGTTGGTCTTTTGAAACTTCGTGCTCGCGCCCTGCGCTTCGAGGTGATAGAAATACACGCCCGCGCTTACCGCCTCGCCCGCGTCATTTTTGCCGTCCCACGTGCGGCGATAATAGCCGCCGACTTGTTTTTCGGCGTTGACCAGCGTGCGCACCTTTTGGCCGAGCGCGTTGAAGATAGTCAAGCTCACGCTCGCCGGTTCGGGCAGTTGATAACGCAGTTCCGTGGTGGGATTAAACGGATTGGGATAGTTGCGGTGCAGCGCGAACGTCGCGGGCGCGGCGAGCACGAGCTCGCCGTTTTGCTCCACGCGCACAGCCGCGGCTTCGAAGCTCGCTCCGCTTTGCAATGCAACCGCGCTTGCGCCAAGCGCCGCGGAAGTTTCGTGCAAGCGCACGGATAAACTCGAGCCGGCTGGTGCGTTGCCGAGCATGCGCATTTCTACTTCCAACAACACGCCGCTTTGCCGCAGCGCCGTGCTCGTTCCCGCGAAACCGCCGAAGCGCAAACTTCCGCGACGTTGCGTTTCGTTTTCCGAAGCACTCGCTTCAGTCGCACGCGCAGCTTGCGCCAACGCATAGCTCACGCGAAAATCCTGCTGCGGCACGATCGCGCCCCAATGCACGGCCGTGATTTGCAATTGCTCGCTCGCATATTGCAGCTCGCCGCCAAAGGCATAGAGACCGCGATCCCACGCGACACCATTGAGCAGAATCGGAACGAGGATTTTATCCGTGCCCGGCACGAGGCGCGCTTCCGCGAGTTTGAACACTACGGCATTCGCTGCCGGCGCATCGCTTTGCGCCTCCGCGCTCAAGGCCGCCGCGTTTGCGCCGCTCGTCCAATTCAAATCCACGTCGCCGCGGCCGACCGCAATGTAATCTTGATTGAGCTGATCTGCATTGATCACGGGATAAGCAATGCCCGTGGGCGCGGTCTTCCATGCGGTCACAGTGCCGTCAATCGCATAACTCGCCGGGAACGTGCGCCAATCCGCAACCGGATATTGGTTCGTCACGCCGAGGTAGCGGTTGAAAATCGCGAGCGCATCGCCCGGCGTGATATTCAAATCCGCGTCCACATCCGCGGCGAGATTTTGCGCGCCGGTGAGAGTGAGATTGCCCAAGTGGCCTTGGTAGGCCAGCAGCGCATCCGTGGGCGTGATCGCCGTGCCGAGGCCGCCGCTTTGCCGGCGCAACTCCACGCGATAATTCGTGCGCGGCAAAATGCCGGGCAGCGTATAGTTGCCGGAATTGTTCGTCGTTTGCTCTTGCACCGCGGCGCCGTTGCGCGAGAGCGCTGCCGCAAGCTCGGGCACGGGTTGGGCGGAATTGCCGCCGCTCACCTTCGCATACTTCACGTTGCCGCTCACTTCCGGCGCTTTGCGCGCGAAGAATAAACCATCGTGGCTTGCCAGCGTTGGCGCGGCGCCGGCGCTATCCAATGCGGATAAATGGAGGAAGCGCAATATCGTGACTTGTCCCGGCGTCGCACTCTCCGCGATGCGGAAGTGCAGGGTCGCGAGCACACCGCTTTGTTTTAAATATTGCCCGCCCTCGCCGGCAAACGTAATACTCACACTATCCGCGGAAGGCGCATGCACGCGCAGCCCGCGCGAAACAATTGGGCCGGACGTGTAGGAAAGAAACGCGAGATGCGAATTTGAAAGTTTGATCGAGGCTTGGAGCGCTTGCAGCGTGCGCGGAATGCTGAAATCCACGCTCACGGGCACGTTCACGGTATCGCGCGGCACGCCAAAGGTCGTATCCGCGAGCGCGAGCAACACGTCGCTCGTGCGCACGCGCAAACACGCGGGCACATGCAACAGCGGCGTGTTCGGATCGTTGCTGGCCAGCGCAATCCGCGCCTGATAATTTCCGGCGATCAAACCGGTGGCGTCAAATCTCGCCTGCACTTCTTGCGCGGCATTCGCGGGAATCACGCCCGAGGTGGGGGCGAGCGTGAGCCACGCCGGCAACAATTCCAACGCGCCGAGAAAAGCATTCATGATATTCAACGTCGCAGCGTTGTCGATATAGCCGCCGCTCGCGCCGGCATAAAGCAGATAGTACAAACGCGTCGTTGCATTGAGATTGCGCACGGCTTGAAAATCGGAATTGGTGTCCGTGCTAAACTCGTGCGTCGTCGCTTGGTTTTGCGCGAGGAGGATCAAGTGATTCACCGAAGGATCGCCGGCGTTGAACACGCGCTTCACGAAACCGTGATAGGTCACACCGAAGAGTGTCGTTTCCAAAATCGCGCCGTCTGCGTTGCCCGCGCCGTCTGCGCCTAAATTGCCGTTGAGAATAAAATCATTCACGTTGTCCAAATCCGCGGCGAGCAAAAACAGGCCGGGATATTTGCGCGTGAAGTAGCGGCCGGTTGTGCCGAAGAGGCGATTCGAAACAATGACATTGTTCGAATAAAAAACCGGTGAGCCGAAATTGGTGGAAAGAATATTGCCGCCGTCATACATGTCGTTGCCGCCGTCGCTGATGCTGCTGCCCGTTTCGCCGTCGGAGAAGTCATAGCGCTGGGGAATCGCGCGATTGACTTGCCCAAAGTTGCGGTTCATTTTTACTCGGACGGAATCGAGCTTGGGATCGAGGGCATAAGCTTCGTCGGGCTGCCGGACTGCGAGGCCTTGAGCGCCGGCAAGGGAGAACGTGAAAATATTTTCGCGCGCAAGTTTCGGCG
>CAYNDW010000432.1:0-5901 GCA_964395375.1 uncultured Cytophagia bacterium | reverse complement strand
GCCGCTGCCACGAACCCCGTGGAAGCGTTGCGGTATGAGTAAACAGTAAGCAGTGTTTAGTGATCAGTGTTCAGTTTTCAGTAAACAGAATCTGATAGCTGATCACTGACCACTGATAACTGACCACTGACCACTGATAACTGATAACTGATAACTGATCACTGATAACTGATAACTGATAACTGATAACCGGACTAAAGCCATGTTCAAAAACTATTTCAAAGTCGCTTGTCGGAATCTGCTCAAGAACAAACTCTATAGTTTGATCAACATTTTTGGATTGAGCATTGCCGTGGCGTTTTGCATCGTGGCCTATTTGAATCACGACTACAACACGAGCTTCGACCTGTTTCATCAAAACGCCGAGGAGATTTATCGCCTCAAATCCGTGCGCGCGCAAAACGGACGCGAGCGCATTTGGGGCTACACGCCGCGACCACTCGCTCCGGCGTTGGCGCAGGATTTTCCGTCAGTCAAACGCGCCGTGCGTTTATCCGCGGCGACCGCGGTGGTCAAATCCGGCGACAAAATTTTCAATGAACGCGTGCTGCACGCCGATCCGGATTTTTTCGCGATGTTCACGTTCCCGCTGAAATACGGCGACTTCGAGGTGCTGCGCGATAAAAACAAAATCGTGTTGAGCGAAGCCGCGGCGATCAAATATTTCGGCGACGCCAATCCCGTCGGCGAACAAATCACGCTGCGCTATCGCGACGGCCAGCCGCGCGCGTTTTTCATCGGCGCGGTCGCGAAAAAAATTCCGGACAATTCCAGCATTCAATTCGACGTGCTGGCAGCCCTTGAAATCTTGGTGGATGTCGGCATCGACAAGCCGGACAGTTGGAGCGATTGGGCCCGCGCCACGTTCGTGCAGAGTTCCGATCCCGCGCAAATGGCCACGCTCGCGCAAAAAATGGAGCGCTATCTCGCCGCGCACAATGCCGCGGTCGGGCCGGAGTGGCAGGTCGCGCGTTTCGAGGTTGAGCCGTTGCAAGGCATGGGCATGAAAACACGCGACGTGCGCGCCGAAATTCTCAAACAAGCCATGCATCCGGCGGGCATCATTTCACCCACGATTATCGCGGCTTTGCTGCTGCTCATGGCCTGCTTCAACTATATCAACACCGCTATCGCTTCGTCTTCGCAGCGCTTGAAAGAGATCGGCGTGCGCAAAGTCGTGGGCGGCATGCGCGCGCAATTGGTCTGGCAATTTCTCGGCGAGAATCTATTGCTCTGCGCGATCGCGCTGGTCGTGGGCATTGCGCTCGCCGAAATTTTTGTTCCGGCTTATGACCAGCTCTGGACATATTTCGAGCTGACGCTGGATTATTCGCAGAACCTCGGCTTGCTGTTCTTTCTCGGGGGCCTGCTGTTGCTTCTCGGGCTCGTGGCCGGCGCCTATCCCGCGTTTTATATCACCGCGTTTCATCCCGTCACCATCATGCGCGGCAAACAAAAGTTTGGCAGATCCTCGTGGCTCTCGCGCACACTGCTCACGTTTCAATTCACCATTTCGATTTTGACCGTCATCGCGAGCATCGTGTTCGTGCAAAACGCCGGTTTCCTGCGCAACATGGATCTGGGCTACGGCAAGGACATGGCGATCATCGTGCCGCTGCGTGAGGCGAAATATTTTGCGCCGTTCAAAAATGCCGTCGCACAAAATCCCAACATCGTAAGCGTCGGCGGTTCGATGAGTCACGTCGGCTATAATTGGGGCAACGCGACCGTGGCGAGCGCGTCGCAAAAACTCGAAACCACATTATTGAGCGTCGGCTATAATTACCTCGAGACCATGCAAATTCGTCTGGCGCAGGGCCGCACGTTCGACGAAAACTTGCCCTCGGATTTGCAGAACGCGGTGGTGATCAATCAAAAATTTGCCAATGAGTTGGGCTGGGCGGAACCGCTCGGCCAAACCGTGACTCTCGACACGTTGCGCTACACCGTCATCGGCGTGGTCGAAGATTTTCATAACGAGAGCGTGTGGCGGCCGATCGCGCCGTGCCTCTTTCGCATGGCCAAGCCGGAAAACATTCGCCATCTCGCCGTGCGCGCGAATGCCGAAAATTTGCACGCGACCAACGAATTTCTGCGCGAGACGTGGCGCCGCGTCGTGCCCGATCTGCCTTACGAAGGTTTTTATCAGGAGGAAGTTTTAGCCGAAGCATTCGAAGTGAGCAACAACATCAAAACCATGTTCATTTATATTGCGGTGCTGGCGATCGCGATCTCGGCGATGGGCTTGTTCGCACTCGTGGCGTTGAACATCGCGCGGCGCACGAAAGAGATGGGCATTCGCAAAGTGCTCGGCGCGGGCATGTTGCACATCATGAATCTCGTCAACAAAGAATTTATTTTGCTCCTGTGCGTCGCCACGGCCGTCGCTTCCCTCGCCGGTTATTTCGCCATGCGCGCGTTGCTCGAAAGCATCTACGCTTATCACGTCGGCTTCAGCGCGTTGCCGTTCCTGCTCGCGGGCGCCATCGTCTTCACCGCCGCGGCCTTGACAGTCGGCTCGCAAGTTTTCAAAGTGGCCACGGCGAATCCGGTGGAGGCGCTGCGGTACGAGTAAAGAAGTAACCGGTATTCAGTAATCAGTGATCAGTGATCAGTATTCAGTGATCAGTATTCAGTATTCAGTATTCAGTATTCAGTGATCAGTATTCAGTAAACTGGTCACTGATGACTGGTCACTGATGACTGGTCACTGATGACTGGTCACTGATGACTGATCACTGATGACTGATCACTGATGACTGATCACTGATGACTGCTCACTGATGACTGCTCACTGATGACTGGTCACTGATGACTGATCACTGAACACGGAGTCGTTCATGCTTAAAAACTATCTCACCATCGCGTTGCGTAATTTGCGCAAGCACAAAGGTTATTCGTTCCTCAATCTCGCCGGGCTGGCGATGGGCATGACGTGCTGCTTGCTCATCATGCTCTATGTGCAAGACGAATTGAGTTATGATCGCTTTCATCCCAATGCCGAGCGCATTTATCGCGTGGTGTTGGACGCGGGCATCGGCGGGCAATTCATGCAAAGCGCGTTTACCGCGGCGCCCATGGCCGCCACGCTTCTGCGCGAGGCGCCGGAAATTGAAGCGGCCATGCGTTTTTGGCGCGCCGGCCGCGTGCTGATTGGATATGAAGACCAACGTTTTTATGAAGAAAATTTTCTATTGGCGGACACGAGCGTTTTCACTGTGTTCGGCTATTCGCTGTTGGCGGGCGATTCCCGCACCGCGCTGGTGCAGCCGCACAGCGTCGTGCTCACCGCGGAGGCGGCGCAAAAATATTTTGGCGCGGAAAATCCGTTGGGCAAAGTGCTGCGCTACGACAACCGGCTTGATCTCAAAGTCACCGGCGTGCTGAAAACGCCTTCGCGTAATTCGCATGTGCGCTTCGACTTCTTAGGCGCAATGGCCTCACGCGAGGATAGCCAAAGTCCGGTGTGGATCAACAACAATTACTACACCTATATCCTGCTGCGCCCCAATGCGGCACCGCAACAACTCGAAGCGAAATTCCCCACGCTTGTCAAAAAACATGTGGCTCCGCAAATCGAGCGGGCAATCGGAAAAACCTTTGACGAAGCCGTGGCCGCTGGCGCGAAGTGGACGTACTTTCTGCAGCCGGTGACGAGCATTTATTTGCACTCGCAGAACCTGCAATATGAACTCGGCACGACCAGCGACAGCAAGTACGTTTACATTCTCAGCGCCATCGCAGTGTTCATCCTGCTCATCGCGTGCATCAACTTCATGAACCTCGCCACGGCGCGCGCCTCGCAACGCGCCAAAGAAGTGGGCCTGCGCAAAGTGCTCGGTTCCGTGCGTGCGCAATTGGTGAAGCAGTTCTTGGGCGAGTCGATCCTGCTGGCGTTTATGGCCATGTTGGTTGCGCTCACGTTCGTCGAACTGCTGTTGCCGAGCTTCAATCAACTTGCGGGCAAAACGCTTGCGCTCGCGCTCGGAAATAGCGCGACGATACTGGCGACGCTTGTCGGCATCATGTTGTTTGCGGGCGTGCTTGCCGGTTTGTATCCGGCGTTCGTGCTCTCCGCGTTTCAACCCGTGGCCGTGCTCAAAGGCGCGTTGCGCGGCGGTGCGAAGAGCCCGTGGCTGCGCAGCGTGCTCGTCGTGGCGCAGTTCGCGATCTCCATCGTGCTGCTCGTGGGCACGGGCGTGGTGTTCGAGCAGTTGCGTTTTATGCGTGAAAAAAATCTCGGTTTTCATAAAGAGCAGATCGTCGTGTTGCCGATTGAAACCGCGGCGGGCCAAGCCCAATTTGAAACCTTGCGCAGCGAGTTGTTGCGCCATCCGAATATCGTTTCGGTCGCGGCTTCGAGCAGCGTGCCCGGACGTATGTTCGGCGACAACGCGCACCGCCCGGAAGACGCGCCGCCGGAAATCGTGTACTCACTCCAAACGCTCGGCGTCAGCTTTGACTATTTGAACACGATGGACATCCCCCTCGTCGCGGGCCGCGGCTTCTCCGAAAATTTTTCCACGGATTCGACGAACGCGCTCATCATCAATGAAACCGCGGCGCGCCACATGGGCTGGACCGCGCAGACTGCGATAAGTAAAAGATTGACCGCGTTGGGCGGCACGCCCGATCAAAACGACACGCGCACCATCATCGGCGTGATCAAAGATTTTCATTTTGAAGCGCTGCATTTGGAAATCAAGCCGATGGTGTTGAGCATTCATCCGCGCTGGTTCGGCAACGTCTCCGTGCGCATACGCCCCGAAAATATTGCCGCGACGCTCGGCTTTTTGCAAGAACATTGGCAATCGTTTGAGCCGGGCTATCCCTGGCGCTACACTTTTCTCGATGAAGATTTCGACCGCCTCTTTCAACGCGAAGAGCGTTTGAGCCAAATCTTCGGCGTGTTCACGCTGCTCGCCGTCTTCATCGCTTGCCTTGGCCTGTTCGGCCTCGCTTCATTCATTGCCGAGCAACGCACCAAAGAAATCGGCGTCCGCAAAGTGCTCGGCGCCACCGTGCAAAGCATCGTGACGTTGCTTACCAAGGAATTTACCAAACTCGTTGGCTTCGCGTTTGTGCTCGCCACGCCGATTGCTTACTTCGTGATGAAAAATTGGCTGCAAAATTTTGCTTATCGCACCGACATGAACCCCCTGCTGTTTCTTTCCGCCGGCGTCTTAGCGCTGCTGATCGCGTGGCTCACCGTGGGTTATCAAGCCCTCAAGGCAGCCTTGACGAATCCGGTGGAAGCGTTGCGGTACGAATAGCAGAGGGCGAAGGGCAGAGGGCAAATGCTCTACGCCCTCCGCCCTCAGCCCTCTGCAAGGAGAAACCATGCTTAAAAATTATCTCAAAATCGCGCTGCGCAATCTGCGCAAACACAAGCTGTTTTCGTTCATCAACATCAGCGGCCTCGCGTTAAGCTTGTCCTTTTGTTTATTGGTGATCGTGCTCCTCAACGATCAAAACAGTTTTGATCGCTTTCATCCACGCGCCGACGAGCTGTATCGCGTGAATACGATTGCGCATCGCAAAGGCGGCGGCACGGAGCCGTATGCCAGCTCGCCTTATCCGCTCGGCGCGGCCTTGCAGAGTGAAAGCCCGACGATTGAAAATATCGTGCGCCTCGCATGGGGTTTGAACGGGGAAGCGAAATACGGCGAAACTGCTTTGCGCGTGCGCGGCTTCTTCACTGAACCGGATTTCTTCGCGGTGTTTGGTTTTGCATTGGAACGGGGAAACCCGGCAACGGCTTTGTCGGCGCCGAATGCAATGGTGCTCACGCAGCGCACGGCGCAAAAATTTTTCGGGGATAGCGATCCTCTCGGGCAAACGCTGAAGCTCGCGGGGCGCTGCGATTTTGTGGTGACGGGCGTGCTGCAGGAAGCGCCTGGA
>CAYNDW010000431.1:0-5919 GCA_964395375.1 uncultured Cytophagia bacterium | reverse complement strand
CGAGCGCTTTGCGCGGCCAAACGCTCGACGTGATTGTGCGCGGCTCGAATTTCATCATCGGCGTGACCACGCTCGATTTGGGCGGCGAGGTCACGTTCAATGCGATCAACTTCAACAGCACCACCGAGATTACGGCGAATATCACCATCGGTAACGGCGCGGCGATCGGGCCGCGCAACATCAGCGTGACGAATCCGAATCCGGGCGGCGGCACCGCAACGCTCACCAACGGCTTCACGATCAACGTGATCGGCCCGACGCTGACGAGCATTTTCCCGGTGAGCGCGAATCGCGGCCAAACACTCGAAGTGACTTTTAACGGCACGAATTTTAGCGCGGGCGTGACCACGGTGAGCATGGGCAGCGACGTCGCCGTCAATGCCGTTGCGGTGAATAGCAGCACGCAGTTTACGGCGAATATCACGATTGCCGCGAATGCGGCTTTGGGCACGCGCGACGTGAGCGTGACCAACGTGGGGCCGGGCGGCGGCACGGCAACCTTGCCGAGCGCGTTTACGGTGGGCATCGCGATTCCAACGCTGACGAGCGTGACGCCGAGCGCGGGCAATCGCAGCCAAACGTTCAACGTGGTGATGGTCGGCTCGAATTTTTCCGCGGGCACGACGACGGTGAATTTCGGCAATGACATCACGATCAATAGCGTGAACGTGAATAGCGCGACGCAGCTTACGACGAATATCTCCATCGGGCCGAACGCGGCGCTCGGCGTGCGCGAGGTGAGCGTGACGAACAACTCTCCGGGCGGGGGCACGGCCACAATGCTCAATGCTTTCACTGTGGGCGGCGCGGTGCCGACGTTGTTGAGCGTGACGCCGCAAGGCGGCAATCGCGGGGAAACGTTGAACCTGGTGTTGGCGGGAACGAACTTCGCGAACGGTTTGACCACGATCAATTTGGGCAATGATATTACGATCAACTCCGTGGCTTTTAACAACGGCACGCAGATGACGGCGAACATTACGATTGCGCCGAACGCGGTGTTGGGCGCGCGCAATGTGAGCGTGACGAATCCGGCGCCGGGCGGCGGCACCGCGACGCTGCAGAATGCGTTCACGGTCGGCTCGGCGATTCCAACTTTGACGAGCCTCAATCCGCAAAGCGGCAACCGCGGCCAAACGCTCGATGTGGTGCTCAACGGCTCGAACTTCACGAGCGGCATTACGAGCGTGAGCTTTGGCAATGAGATCACGATCAACAACACGGCCGTTAATAGCGCGACGCAGATCACGGCGAATATCACCATCGCGGCGAATGCAACGTTGGGCACGCGCGACGTGAGCGTGACCAACTCCGGGCAAGGCGGCGGCACGGCAACGTTGCCGAATGCCTTCACCGTGGGCGTGGCGATTCCGATCTTGACGAGCGTGGCTCCGGCCACCGGCAATCGCACGCAAACGCTGGACGTGGTTTTCACCGGCGGCAATTTCACCGCGGGCATCACGAGCGTAAGTTTGGGCAACGAGGTGGCGATCAACACGACGATCATAAACAGCGCAACCCAACTCACGGCTAACATTACGATCGGCGCGAATGCCGCGCTCGGCGCGCGCGAGGTGAGCGTGACCAATGCCGGACAAGGCGGCGGCACGGTAACGCTGCCCAATGCGTTTGTCATCGGACATGCGCAACCGGCTTTGACGAGCGTGACTCCGGCCTTTGGCAATCGCGGCCAAACTTTGGAGGTGGCGCTGATCGGCAATAATTTCACGCCGGGCTTTACGACCGTGAGCTTTGGCAACGGCATAACGGTCAACAGCGTGAACGTGGCAAGCCCGACGCAGATGTCTGTGAATATCACCCTCAGCGTGAATGCCGTGCTGGGTACGCGCGACGTGGCGGTCACGAATCCCACGCCGGGAGGCGGCACCGCGATATTGCCCAATGGCTTCACTATCGGCGTGTCGATTCCGACATTGACCAGCCTTTCGCCGCAAAGCGGCATCCGCAATCAAACTTTAAACGTGGTGATGGAAGGCACGAACTTCGTGAGCGGCGTGACCACGGTGAGCTTTGGTTTTGATGTGACGATCAACACGGTTACGGTCACGAGCGCGACGCAACTCACCGCGAACATTTCGATTGCGCCGAATGCAGTGTTGGGCAGCCGCGATGTGAGCGTGACCAACGCGGCGCCGGGCGGCGGTAGCGCGACTTTGCCGAATGCTTTCTCGGTCGGCATCGGCAGCCCGACGCTCACGAGCGTTTCGCCGACGAGCGGCAATCGCGGTCAAACCGAGAACGTCATGCTCACGGGCAGTAACTTTGCCGCGGGCTTGACCACGGTGAGTTTCGGCAATGACATTGCCATCAACTCGATCATCGTGAATAGCGGCACCCTGCTTACGGCGAACGTCACCATCGCGGTGAATGCCGTGCTTGGCAGCCGCGACGTGAGCGTGACGAATCCGGCTCCGGGCGGCGGCACGGCGACACTTAACGCAGCCTTCACCGTGGGTGTGGCGATTCCAACCTTGACCAATCTCTCGCCGGCATTTGGCAATCTCGGCCAAACGTTGGAAGTAACGTTGACCGGCTCGAACTTCGCGGCCAATCTTACGACGGTGAGCTTTGGCGAAGGCGTCACGATCAATGCGGTTAATGTGATCAGCTTTTCGCAAATGATCGCGAATATCACGATTGCGCCGAATGCGACGGTGGGCAGCCGCGACGTGTCCGCGACGAATCCTTCGGCGGGCGGCGGCACGGTGACGTTGCACAATGCCTTTACCGTGGGCGTGGCGCAACCAACGTTGACGAGTATCAACCCCGCGGTGGGCACGCGCGGGCAAACGCTCGAGGTGACTTTAAGCGGCACGAATTTCGTGAACGGCGTCAGCACGGTGAATTTGGGTAATGACATCACCGTGAACACCACGAGCGTGACGAGCAGCACGCAGATCAAGGCGAATATCACGATTGCCGCGAGCGCGGCTTTTGGCAGCCGCGAGGTGAGCGTGACGAATCCGGGCGCGGGCGGCGGCACGGCGACGCTGCCGAACGCGTTCAGCGTCATCGGGCTGGCGCCGACGTTGGTGAGCATCAATCCCACCAGCGGCAATCGCGGTCAAACCGTGGAAGTGCAATTGCTCGGCTCCAACTTCGCGGCGGGAATTTCGAGCGTAAGTTTCGGCGAAGGCATTACGATAAATTTCATCAACGTGATCAGCACGACGCAAATCACCGCGAATATCTTTATCACACAAAACGCTTTGCTTGCGGGGCGCGAGGTGAGCGTGACGAACAGCGGCCCGAACGGCGGCACGGCAACCTTGCCGAACGCGTTCACGGTCGGCGGTTTGGCGCCGGCATTGACGAGCCTCACTCCCACGAGCGGCAATCGCGGCCAAACGTTGGATATCGTTTTCATCGGCTCGAACTTTATCAACGGCCTCACCGCGCCGGACTTGGGCAATGACATTACGATCAATGCCGTGGTGTTTAACAACAGCACGCAGCTTACGGTGAATGCCACGATTACGGCGAATGCGGTGCTCGGCAGCCGCGATGTGAGCGTGACGAACAGCGGTGCGAGCGGCGGCACGGCCACTTTGCGCAATGCGTTCACGGTCGGCATCTCCTTGCCGGTTTTGACGAGCGTGCAGCCGGCGGGCGGCAATCGCGGACAAACGTTGACGCTTACCCTCCACGGCTCAAGCTTCGCGAGCGGTTTGACGAGCGCGAGCTTAGGCGCGGATATCACAATCAACGCGACGACCGTGAACAGCAGCACGCAGATGACGGTGAATATCACCATCGGGCCGAACGCGACGCTCGGCCTGCGCGACGTGAGCGTGACGAACAGCGGCCCCGGCGGCGGCACGGCGACTTTGCCCAGTGCGTTTAATGTGGGCACTTCGATTCCAACTTTGACGAGCATCGCACCGGCGAACGCTATGCGCGGCCAAACGTTGGACGTGGTATTGACCGGCAGCAATTTTATTTCGAACGCGACCACGCTGAGCCTCGGGAATGACATCACGGTGAATACCATCAACGTGACGAGCGCCACGCAACTCACAGCGAACCTCACCGTCGCGGGAAATGCAGTACTCGGCCCGCGCGACGTGAGCGTGGCGAATCCTCCACCGGGCGGCGGCACGGCTACTTTGGTCAATGGCTTCAACGTGGGCGGCGTTCCGCCCACGGTGACGAGCGTTGCGCCCGCAAGCGGCAATCGTTTGCAAACGCTCGACGTGGTGCTCACGGGCACGAACTTTCTGGGCGGCCTCACGAGCGTGAGCTTGGGCAGCGAGATTACGATCAATAACACCACGATTATCAGCAGCACGCAGCTCACGGTGAATATCACCATCGGCGCGAACGCAGTCACCGGCACGCGCGATGTGATTGTGAGCAACAGCGGGCCGACCGGCGGCAGCGCGGTGTTGCCGAACGGTTTCACGGTCACCGCCGGCGCGCCAACACTCGCGGCCATTGCGCCTACCAGCGGCAGGCGCAACGAGACGTTGAACGTCACGCTCACGGGCACGAATTTCTTCAGCGGGATTAGCACGGTAAGTTTTGGTAGCGGCATCACGGTCACGGCGATGACGGTGCAAAGCCAAGCGCAACTCACGGCGACGATCAAGATTGACACGCTCGCGGCGTTGGGCTTGCGCAATGTCGCGGTAACGAATCCGGCTCTGGGCGGCGGGGTCGCGGTGTTGAACAATGCGTTCACGGTGCGGGCGCAGGGCGCAGCGAAGTTTTTGATCTCCGGCTTTGTTCGCACCTCGGAGGGCACGGGCGTCAGCGGGGTAATGTTGGAGGGCTTGCCGGATAATCCGATAACGGACTTGGCGGGCTTTTATCAAGGCTCGGTCAATCCCGGATTCTCCGACGAAGTGCGGCCGGTGAAAGGCGGCTTTAGCTTCGCGCCGGTTTCACGCAGGTATAACAACGTGCAAGGCGACATGCTTGCGCAAGATTACACGGCTTTACTTGAGCAAAAGAGTTTTGCGTTTCCCTCGCCGTTCAATCCGAGCTTGGAAGCGGTGCAGATTCGTTTCGTGTTCAAAACTGCCACCGAGGCCACGCTCACGATCATGGACGCGGCGGGCGACGCGGTGCATGAAGTGGAAAATCCGGGCGGAGTGGGCAGAACGGGTGAGCTAATTGTGAGTTGGGATGGCCGCAACGGACGCGGCGAAATGGTAGCGAACGGGATTTACTTCTACGTTATCACAACCAGCAGTCAAGAACGCATCACCGGCAAAATCGCGGTGCTGCGGTAGTTTGTATGCTTCATTATTCTTCGTGGTGATGAAGGGTGAAGGGGGAGGAGCGAAAGGCGAAGAGCGAAAGGCGAAGGGGGAAGAGCGAAAGGTGCATAGTCGATTCGCCCTTCGCCCATCACTCATCGCCCTTCATCCTTCGCCTCTCACCCTTCACGCCTCACGACGAAGAGTAATGAAGCGCGACCCCAAAGAGGAAACGAACATGCAAAAAAGAATCTCTCTTGGGCTGCTGACTCTAGCTATCATCGCTAGTCCGATGTTGCTGGAGGACTCATGCGCGCAAGACGGTGGTTTGCCCGGTGCCTATCTTCGCATCGGCGCCGGCGTGCGCGGCATGGGTACGGGTGGAGCATTTGTGGCCGTAGCCAACGACATCACCGCGGGCTATTGGAACCCGGCAGGCTTGGGACTCATGAACGTGCCGGAAATCGGCGGCATGTATTCCTTGCTCTCGCTGGATCGGCAATACAATTACGCCGCGGGCGCTTATCCGCTCGGTTCGGTCGGCACGTTCGGCGTGAGTTGGATCAACTACAACGTCGGCAATGTCGAAGCGCGCAACGGCAGCGGCGCGATTATCGGCGAGCTTTCGAACAATGAAAACGCGCTGCTCTTCTCTTTCGGCAAAAACGAAGCGAAATTCTCCCAGCCATACACCGGC
>CAYNDW010000430.1:0-5922 GCA_964395375.1 uncultured Cytophagia bacterium | reverse complement strand
GGCGACGAGCGCAAGTTTTGAAATCGATCCATCGCGGCGGCCGGATTGACGTTGTAAATTCAATTCCAAACGCGCGGACGGGAACCTTCTCGGTTTTCATGGGCCGTTCAACCGATGGCCAGTCAACGACCAACGCGCTTGACCTCCGGCTCAACCTTGCGGGGCGGACTCAAGTTGAACTTCGGTTTTGGTTGCGAGATTTTTTTGATGAACCCGATCCGGAAGAGGGACTCTACTTCTCTGCTGATGGAGGCCAAACCTTTATTCACGTTGCTACCTTTGGCATCGACAATGAAACCGAAGATATTTATTTAGACCCGCCGCCGATTGATGTCGATGCGCTGGCCGCAGCAAAAGGGCTGGCCTTGACCTCGACGTTTGTGATCAGATTTCAGCAAATCGGCACCCGTGATTTCAACGGCGCTGCCGGCGCGGATGGTTTCATCATCGATGACGTGTCGGTGACGGTGCCGCAGATCGAATACGCGCGGCTTCCGTTTACGGACGGCTTCGAAGACGGAGTTTTTAGGCCGATGTGGTATGAAAGCAATGCTTCTGAACCCGCGGTTGGGCAGGTGACGGCACCGGTGTTTGCACCCTCACGCCGCAGCGGCCGAGTTGAAGTTGTGAATTCAAATCCCAACGCTCGAACGGGAACGTTTTCGGCTTTCATTGGCCGTTGGACGGACGGCGAGCTAACGACAAATGCACTTGACCTTCGCCTCAACCTGGCCGGGCATACTCAGGTCGAACTTCGTTACTGGCTCCGAGACTTCTTCGATCAAATCCAACAGGGAGAAGGGTTATACTTTTCGGATAACGGCGGCCAATCTTTTGTTCAAGTCGCTCCATTTGATATAGAAAATGAGACAGAAGATGTCTACCTCGATCCTCCTCCTATAGACGTCGATGCGCTAGCAAAAGCAAATGGACTTTCCCTCACCTCAACGTTCGTGATCAGGTTTCAGCAGATCGGTTCCAGGGATTTCAACGGCTCTGCCGGTGCGAATGGTTTCATCATCGATGACGTATCGGTGACGGTGCCGCAGATCGAGTATGTCTTGCTTCCTTTTGATGAAGGATTTGAGACCGGAGTATTCAGGCCGATGTGGCATGAGGGAAATCCTTCGGAACCCGCTGTGGGAGAGGTGACGGCGCCCGTGTTCGCGCCCTCGCGTCGCGGCGGCAGGGTTGAGGTTGTAAATTTTGCTGCCAACGCTCGAACAGGAATGCACTCGGTGCATATGGGGCGGTCATTCGATGGCCAATCAACAACCAATGCGCTTGACCTTCGACTCAACCTTTCAGGCAATACTCAAGTTGAGCTTAGGTTTTGGTTGAAGGATTTCTTCGATGAAACTCAACAGCAAGAAGGCCTTTACTTTTCTGATGATTCTGGGAAGAACTTCGTTCAGGTTCTAGGGTTTGATCCTTCTTCGCGCCCGGACAATCAATACACGCAACAACCCGTGGACGTTGATGCTTTGGCGGCAACGAATGGGCTGACTCTTTCATCAGCATTTGTGATCAGATTCCAGCAGATCGGCGCGAGCGATTTCAATGGCGACGGCGGCGCGGACGGTTTCATCATCGATGACATCTCGATTATTGGGAACTCGACATCCGTCTCAGAACAGAATGACGCAGTGCCAGAGACCTTTACAGTTTTCCAAAACCACCCCAACCCCTTCAACCCCTCAACCCAAATTTCTTTCGCGTTGCCTTCGGCGCAAAGGGTGACGCTCAAAGTTTTCGATCTCACCGGCAAGGAAGTGGCCACGCTGCTGCGCAACGAGCACAGGGCCGCGGGCGTGCATGTACTAACGTTCGAGGCGCAGCATCTTCCTAGCGGGGTTTACCTCTATCGTTTGCACGCCGGCGAATTGGTGGAGACCAAGAAAATGCTGCTCGTGCGATGAAGCGTAAAATAAAAAAGGCGAATTTGCATTAGCAAGTTCGCCTTTTCTATTATCGCGCATGAATTTCAACCTCACCCAATCTCCTCCACCCACCCGAAAGTGTCTTCGCGCATCTGCAATTGAATCCCCACCAGCAGGTCCCAGAGTTGGCGCACGGTTTTCATTTTTTCCAAATCAAACGTGCGCGTCTCACCGTTGTGATGGATCGTCACCACGGGCGTAACCACGGCCGCGTTGCCCGTGCAAAAAGCGGAGGCGATTTGTTTGGGGTTCATCACTTCTTCGACGCTCAACGGGCGCTGCTCCACTTTCACGCCCATGGCCTGCGCGAGTTGAACAACCGAATCGCGCGTGATGCCGGCGAGAATGCTTTCAGATTGCGGACTGATGAGCGTGCCGTCCGTGGTGATCGCCAAAAAGGTCGCACCGGAAAATTCTTCGACGTATTTGTTATGCACGGCGTCGAGATAGAGCACGTCGTTGAACGGCTCTTCGCTCACGCGCACGGGTTTGCCGTTGATCCAATCATAGCCGCGCCGCGCGAGTTGTGTGGGCAATAGTCCCGCAACATAATTCGCCGAAGCTTTCGCGTTGCCGAGGCCGCCCGGCGCCGCGCGATGGAACGAGCGCGTAACGAGCACGCGCATGCCGCTAGCCGGATAGAACGTGCGCACGGGAGAGCAATAAACCAAAAAGAGATGATCTTTCGAGGGCCGCACGCCCAGCATCGGGCCGTGGCCGAACAGCAACGGTCGCACATATAAACACGCGGCATTGCGCGTTTCCCACGCCCAGTCGGCCGCGCGAAACGGCGGAATGAATTCGCGATTTGCCAACACGGTTTTCGTCACGGCGTCGAGAAACATATCTTGCGGAACTTTGGGCATGAGCGTGCGGCCCGCGGATTTTTCAAAACGTTGGGCATTGGCTTGCGGGCGAAAAAGCACGACGCGGTTCTTGGCGGATAGAAACGCTTTCGTGCCTTCAAACACCGCGGGGCCATAATGCAAAGCGCAGGTCGCCGGATGCAACGCCAGATTGCGTAGCGGCACCACCGGATTGGCCGCGACGCTGCGCCAGTTGCGGTCTTCATACGTGTCGCCATAATAAATTTCATAGCCGATCTTAAAGCAAGGCTCCGGCCAATGCGCGCGCTCGTCTGGGTCTTCGCTCGTCACATGGCAGGCGAGGTACATGTATTTCGTTTTGTAAGCCTCAAAGGCGAGTTTATCAAAATCGGGAGTGAGCAGTTTGCGGAGCGGAAGGTTAATCGCACCGTTGTTTTCTTCGGCGGCGACCGCGGTGGGTAGGTAAGCAATCATGATTTTATCTCACTTCGATGTGCTCGCGCGAGCAGCAATGCCGTCAAGGAACGTGCAAATTTTTTGTGCGACGCGCGGAGCGTTTAGGCCAAGGTTTTCGTCCGAGTGAATTGGGAGTCCTCATCGCGCGACGACAATTTTAGATTAGATTGTGTCATCCTGTAAAATGTCATTCTGGAAGAACCTGCCCTCGTACTGGGCACACTTCTCAAACCGGGTGTATATCGAGCACGAGGGAAGTTTCTTCCAGAATGACAATCCGGTGGAACGCTGTCAATCTTTCGCGATTTCATTGTCGAGCGGGTTGCAAATCATACGACACGCGGATTGGTTTTCCAGCCGCGTTGTTTCCAATTAGAGCTTGACGTAGTTGTGTTCGCAGCAGGCGCGGCAAAGTTTGGCGTGCGCGTTTCGCGTTCGAGCACCGCGGCCAGCGCAGCAACGGCTTGCAATTTTTTCCAATCGTGCCGCGGGTCTTGTTGCAAGGCCGCTTCGTTGCCGGTGAAATAATTCGGCACAAAGTGCGTGTCGAAATCGCCCGTGCAAAATTTGTCGTGCTGCAAGACCCACAAGCAAAACGGAATCGTGGTTTTCACGCCGTTGATTTCATACTCGCGCAAGGCGCGGCGCATGCGACGAATGGCGTCTGCACGATCAACGCCCCACGCCACGAGTTTTGAAATCATCGGATCATAATAAATCGAAATCTCGCCGCCTTCATACACGCCGCTGTCTTCGCGCACGCCGAAGCCGTCGGGTTTGTGCAGATGGGTGAGGCGTCCAATCGACGGAATGAAATTGTTCTCCGGGTCTTCGGCATAGATGCGGCATTCAATCGCATGGCCGTTGAACTGCACCTGGCTTTGCGCAAAAGGCAGCTTGCCGCCCGCGGCGATTTCAAGTTGCAGCTTCACCAAATCCAAGCCCGTGACCATTTCCGTGACGGGGTGCTCCACTTGCAAGCGCGTGTTCATTTCCAAAAAATAGAAGCGCCGGTTTTTATCAACAATGAACTCGATCGTGCCGGCATTGACATAGCCGCAGCTTTTCACCGCGGCCACCGCGGCCTCGCCCATTTGCCGCCGCATCTTTTCATCCAACAAAGAAGAAGGCGCTTCTTCAATCACTTTTTGATGACGGCGTTGAATCGAGCACTCGCGCTCGCCCAAGTGAATCGCGTTGCCGTGGCTATCCGCAAAAACTTGAAACTCGATGTGGCGCGGTTGCTCGACGTACTTTTCAAGATAGACGCGGCCATCGCCAAAAGCGGAGCGCGCTTCCGAGGAGGCGGTGCGAAAGAGCGGAGCCAAGTCTTCGGGTTTATGCACGAGGCGCATGCCTTTGCCGCCGCCGCCGGCCGCGGCTTTGAGCAACACCGGATAACCGATCTCTTGTGCGATGCTTTGTGCCGCCTCGATATCTGCAATCGGTTCGAGAATGCCGGGCACAATGGGCACGCCCGCGGCTTTCATCAACTTGCGCGCGGCCGTTTTATCGCCCATCTGCCGCATGGCCGAAGCGGGCGGGCCGATGAAGATAATGCCCGCGTCCGCGACCGCCTCCGCGAACTCCGGGTTCTCCGAAAGAAAACCATAGCCGGGATGAATCGCTTCCGCGCCGCTGAGTTTGGCGACGGCGAGAATTTTTTCCTGCACGAGATATGATTCGCGCGCCGGCGAGGGGCCAATGTGATAAGCCTCATCCGCCAAGCGCACGTGCAACGCGAGCCGATCGGCTTCGGAGAATACAGCCACGGTGCGAATGCCCAGTTCACGACACGTGCGCATGACGCGCACGGCAATCTCGCCGCGATTGGCGATTAGAATTTTTTTGAACATATTATTTACGATCGAGGCGTTGACTGAAATTCTCGCAGTATAACTTCTCGGAGTTCGTGTGCGGCTTCGAAATCTTGCCGAATTTCATCGGAAGTCGTGCCTGCATCAAGAGACAAAGGGTAACGATCCAAAAAGTAGTAACCCTCCATTCTTTCACAGAGATCTAAAAAACGTTCCAAATCCGGTTTGAATGGTAAAGCGCTTTTTAGCAAGGTGTCAACCGCATGAATTTTTTTCAACTTCCACCCACGGCTCAAAAGAAACGCTTTAAGAAATTTCTCGAGCGCCTGTTGCAAGTGAAACGCCGCGTCCTCCGTGTCGCCCAAATCCAATCTCACCTGTATACGCTGCCAATCTTGTTCTGCGACACGTATCCAATCGGGTGGAAAAAGCGAGTCCTCGGTCTTCTTCATAGCAGTCGTATCCCTCTTTCGAAAATCTGCTCAATGAATTGATCGCCTCGTTCTAATCGTTTTTGAGTTTCTTCGGGTGTCAAGACGATCGGAGAAAACGGAATAAGACCACTTAAGTGACGAACGGTTTTTTTTGCGGAGGCGCAGCGAGTTATAAAACTCTCTTGTGTCTGTTTAACTAGTAAGAGATCGATATCGCTATCCGCATGCGCCTCGCCCGTGGCTTGCGAGCCGTATAAAATAATCTGCTCCACGCCGGGCTCTTGCGCCAGACGCGCGGCCATTTTTTCGATCATGGGACGCAGCGGATGATGCTCGAACTTTTCTCTCGTGCTTGCGCGAGCCGCCGCTTTGTTGTCGATGAGACTTTCCATCGCTTTTCATCTATCCAAAAGTCCAGCAATCCCAAACTCCAATTCCCCTCCTAACC
>CAYNDW010000429.1:0-5931 GCA_964395375.1 uncultured Cytophagia bacterium | reverse complement strand
CGCGTTGCCCTTCTTGCCTTTGCCGCGTTCGGAGATGGAGAGAATCGCGAAGCGCTCGTCTTCGGTGGTGCCGACAAAGTGAAAGCGCTGCGGATGAGTGGGGTTTTCATAAACCAAAACATCGGCTGACTGCGGCGTGCCCGCTTTATGAAAATAAACTTTGTGATCTTCATTCTTTGAAGAAAGCTCTTGGCCCTTTGCCGGCGCGTTGTAGCGGCTATAATAGAAGCCCTCGCCCTGCCATGAAATGCCGGAGACTTTGATCCACTTGAGCGTATCGGGATGCATTTTGCGCGTGGCCATTTCCATCACGCAGTACTCTTGCCAATCCGAGCCGCTGCGCGAGACGCCGTACGCGGCGTACTTGCCGTCTTTCGAAAGCGCGAAGGCGCCGAGTCGCGTGGTGCCGTCCGCGGAGAATGTGTTGGGATCGAGCAAAACCTCGGGCGCGCCGTCGAGGCCTTTTTGCACATAGAGCACGCTTTGATTTTGCAAGCCGTCATTTTTGAAAAAGAAAAAAAGCTCGCCGTTGCGAAACGGCGCGGAGTATTTGGGATAGTTATAAAGTTCTTCGAGCCGTGCTTTGACCTGCGCGCGATAGGGAATCTTTTCGAGATAGCCGAAGGTCACTTCATTTTGCGCCGTCACCCATTGCGCGGTCTCCGCGGAGTTGTCGTCTTCCAGCCAACGATACGGGTCGGGCACATTCACGCCGAAGTAGGCATCGACGTGCTCGACTTTTTTGGTGGCGGGATATTGCAGCTTTTGCGCGTGGGCGGAGAAAGAGAGAAACAAAAGGGCGGCGATGAGCGGCGTCGCTTGAGAGAGTTTCATTCGGTAGCTCCTGAGTTGGTTATATCAACAAAACGTTTTTTTCAAATCAAAATCTCCGCTTGTCATTCTGGAAGAAACTGCCCTCGCACGGGGAAGAAAGCCAAGCCCGAGGGCAGGTTTTTCTAGAATGACAAGGGGAGGACGTCACTCATCGCGGCGCACCGTGTGCGCGCGCACTTTAAATTTTTTCTTCAACTCTTCGACCAGCGCATAAGCCTGCTCGCGCGTGGTCAACTCGCCCACCCACACGGCATAATACGTTCGCTTGCCTTCTTGTTTTTCCACCACCTCGGTTTTATAGCCGGCCTGGGCATAACGTTTCTTTTGATCCTCGGCGTTGACGCGCTGCAAATACGCGCCAATCTGCACGGCATAGGGCGCGGTGATTTTAGGCTTGGGTTTGTTCGGCGCAATTTTTTTCGGAGCAGGTTCGGCTTTGCGCTCTTCCTTGCGCGAAGGCACTGTGGTTTGAGCCGCGCTTTTACGTTCGGCGGTTGCAGGCGGCGCATCGGCCTTGCGGGGCAAGGGGTTGGAAACGGAAGGCGTTTTATGTATGACTTCGGGTTCTTCATTCTTCGCCGCGGAGGGCGTTTGCAGCGCGACCGTGCCCTCCTCCTTGGACGGGCCAGCGGCGGTTGCCGCTTTATTCGGCGAAGTTTTTTCTGCTAGCCGCGGCGGCGGAGTAGAAGGCAAAGCCTGCAATCCTTCCTGTTGCAAATCTTCCTGCGCAAACTTGGCTATCCCGGTTCCGGGGAATTGACGCGCGACATTTTCCAATTCGGCTTTAGCGCCGGGCAAATCGCCGGAGAGCAGAAGCGCTTTCGCGGCGTGATAGCGCGCCTCGGAAACGAGGGGCGCGCCGGAAGGTTGGTTCGCCAATTCCACAAAGTATTGGCGGCTGCGATCATACTTGCCGCGCGCAAAATAGTATTGGCCGAGGCGATAAAGCGCGCGCTCGTGATAGGGCGATTCTTCGAAGCGTTTGATGAAATCCAAAAATGCGGAGGCCGCGGCGTCGGCGTCTTCTTCCAGCGCGGCGCTGTAGTAGGCGGCTAAGGCAGAAGTGGGAGAGGAGCGCCGGGTTTCTTGCACGCGTTCACGCGCAAGCACCAAATCATTAGCGGCGATCAATGCGAGAATTTCGGCTTCAGTGATTTGACTAAAAGCCGGTGGCGGCGAGGAAAGAGTAGAGCACAGCAGTGCGAGCGCAAAAAAAATTTTCATGTTATTCTTACCGCGCTCATCATATCGTCAAAGTTTGATCCTCCCTCGGCCCCGTCATTTCGCGGGAGCCTTCCCTGGCGCTGGGTACACTACTCAAAACGGAATGTGCGCCGAGCACGAGGGCAGATTCTTACAGAACGACATTTGAGAGAGAGGTTGTTATGCAACACAAAAAAAGAGCCACGGCTTGCAACCGTGGCTCGATATTTTTACGGCAAGGTTACGGCTGCGAAGGAGCGCTTTCTTCGATGGGATAACTTTCATCGATGCTGAAATCAATGCTCTCCGCCGACGCATTTTCAGCCAACGGCTCGACCGCGCCTTCGGCCGCTTCCGTCGCTTCCGCGCCTTTTTTGCCTTTCTTCTTGCGCTTGCTTTCGCCGTCCGCGGTCTCTTTGGTCAAGCGTTCAGAAAGGATAATCTTTTTGTTGTCCTTGTTGAATTCAATCACCACCAGCTCAATCGCGTCGCCCACGGCATAACCTTCCGAAGGCTTGGTGAGATTGCCTTTCGCCAAGTGCGAGAGCGGCACGAAGCCGTCCACTTCCGAAGGCAACTCCACGATCACGCCTTTGTCGATCATGCGCACGATCTTGCCCGTGGATTTCGTGTGGACTTTATAATCGCTCTCAAACGTGTCCCACGGATTATCGCGCGTTTGCTTATAGCCCAACGAAATGCGGCGATTGCCCTTGTCCACATTGAGCACGACGACGTCGACTTCATCGCCCTTCTTCACGACCTCGCCGGGGTGGCGAATCTTCTTCGTCCACGACAAGTCGGAGATATGCACCAAGCCGTCGATGCCTTCTTCCAACTCCACGAAAGCGCCAAAGTTGGTCAGATTGCGCACCACGCCTTTTTGATGCGAGCCGATCGGATATTTCTGTTCGATGCCTTCCCACGGATCGGGTTCAAGCTGCTTGAGGCCGAGCGAAATTTTGCGCTCTTCCAAATCGATGTTCAACACCCTGGCATCGATCATCTCGCCCACCGAAACCACTTTGCTCGGATGGCGAATGTGCTGCGTCCAACTCATTTCGGAAATATGAATCAAGCCTTCGACGCCCTTCTCCAATTCCACGAACGCGCCGTAATCCGAAATGCTCACCACCTTGCCGCGAATCGTCGTGCCCATGGGATACTTCTTGTCGACTTCGACCCACGGATGCGGCAGGAGCTGCTTGAGGCCGAGCGAGATCCGGTCTTTGGCTTCGTTGAAATCGAGCACTTGCACTTTGATCTTTTCGTCCAACGTCACCACTTCGGAAGGATGGCTCACGCGGCCCCATGAGAGGTCGTTGATGTGGAG
The DNA here is from genome assembly GCA_964395375.1 of uncultured Cytophagia bacterium. Taxonomy (GTDB): domain Bacteria; phylum Zhuqueibacterota; class Zhuqueibacteria; order Zhuqueibacterales; family Zhuqueibacteraceae; genus JABWAN01. The sequence continues at coordinate 2,561 of CAYNDW010000429.1, read as the reverse complement.
CAAGCCGTCCACGCCGCCGAGGTCGATGAACACGCCGAAGTCCGTGATGTTCTTCACCATGCCTTCGAGCACTTGGCCTTTGGCAAGTCCGATGAGAATTTTTCCGCGTTGTTCGGACATAGCTTCTTCCACGAGCACGCGATGCGAGACCACGATGTTCTTGCGCAGCTCGTTCACTTTCACCACGCGGAAGTCCATGGTCTGTCCGATGTAGGCGTCGAAATCGCGGATCGGCTTCACGTCGATCTGCGAACCGGGCAGGAACGCGTCGATGCCCAACAGATCGACCACGATGCCGCCTTTGATGCGGCGCGTGCAGCGGCCGCGAATGATTTCGCCCTTGTCGTGCGCGGCAATCACGCGTTCCCACACGCGCATGAAATCCGCCTTCTTCTTCGAAAGCACGAGCTGGCCGTCTTTGTTTTCCACGTTGTCGAGGAACACCTCGATGTCATCGCCGATGCGCAATTCTTGTGGATATAAAAATTCCTCGAGCGGAATGACGCCTTCGCTCTTGAAGCCGATATCTACCGCCACTTCTTTGTTGGAGATCGCCAGCACTTTCCCGACGAGCAATTGGCCTTCGACAAATTCCGAAAGCGTGTCTTCATAGAGGCGCTTGAAATTGCCGAACTCTTCTTCCGAATATTCGCGCTCCTCCGGCAAATCTTTTTGCAAGATCGTTTTGCCGGTCGTGAAGTATCCTAACGTGTTTTTGCCGTTCGTAGGTGAGGAAGGTTGGTGAGCCGCCAGTGCGCCGGCCAGAGTCTCGTCCGGAGCGTGAGTTGAATCGATGGGTTTGAACATGGTTAAAAACCTCCTTGGGAATTATTTATTGAGCCGCAACACGTTCATGTCGCGGCACGAATCTCCCTTCGGGTGAGGAAAGGAGGAATCGTCGAGAATAGGGAAAAGCATTTTAAATTTTCAATTGCAAATTTTCAATTTGAAACTGGAAATACTATAACGATTGTTCTGCTTCACGAGAAAATACTTTCTGAATATATCGTTTTAAACTCAATGCTTCTTTAGGCGCAAGTATTGGATATAGTTTACGTATGCATCTGCGAAATGAATAGCTTGCAATTCTAACGGCGGTGGTGCTTGATCAATACTTTCTAAGGGGACGGGGTCAATATAATCCAAACCCCGCATTCCTAAAGCCAATCGCCATTCTCTTTCTACCCATTCCGACTGAGCAGCATAATGCGACCAAAACAAATAAAACAAATCCTTTGTCGGTACATGTTGCTCTAGTTTCTCTTTCCAGTTTTCACCAGAGCGCAAAGAAAATACATCAACAAAGACATCGAGATCGGGTGCTACTTTTTTCATGCCATGTATCCGAGAAAACACCTCTTCTCTATTCTCACTTGCATAAGATGCAAAAGCACTTTTAGGATAGATCGTTGTGGTTGACCTATTATTATATTCGGAGTCTTCAGTGGACGTAACAGATATTACGAATAAAAGTTTTGCTATCGTTATACCTTGACACTTGATTATAACTTTTCCAGGGAATTCTCCCATGGATATGCTATGTGGTACGTTAATGCTAAACGAAGCATTTGTTGTTTGCCCTTCCCATATAATTGTATCGAAAGAATCTACCATTTCTAATCCGAGAACTTCTACCGTAATACCGAGTATAGCCCCTTTTTCAATCGGCACTCCAATTTTCCTACCTATCAAGGCATCTCGCCCTAATTCCCTTGCAAAGAGTAAAATCGAATTGTAAAATTCAGGCAGATATGCCCACACATCGAGTATAAAGGTGCTGCCTTTAGAGATTTTTCGAGGCGAAAATACTGCGAACTCAACCCGTTGTGGCAGTACCAGTTGTGGAACAATCTTACTTTGTGTCTCTTGTTCTACTTGATACTCTTGTCGGTGCTCATAATAGCTCCGATCTTCGTAATGGGAATTGTTAAAATCTTGGTAATCTATTTCTCCACGTTCTTGACGCATTTTGTACCAATTCTTTATCCGTTTTCTCCTCCAGAAAAACCTTAGTAGAATGAATATCAATAAGGCAACGACGATGATACCCGAGAAACCGAGGATCCATTCAAGCATTTTGGAGTACTCGCTGTGGTAAAATAACTCGATTGACACTAAAGTATTTTTACTAGCCAACCTCCGCGACCTTTTCTCCACCACAGACATCCAAACTCTCTATCTCCCCCTACGCTGGTTAGCCGCACTAGCTTGTTGCATGACAGCACCTTCGATGCTCCAAGCCGCGCCTTGCCCAACCTCAACGCCGTTGTTCCACAACGCGTACTCGCTCAAATCTCTTTCATCGTCCCATGATACGCCGTATCCACCAGGATCAACTGCCACGGCTTTGAAGAAGGCTTCGTGCTGCAACAACTGAAAACGTTCAAGATTCAAAATCCCTTGGCAGTCATAAATCTTTTGAACGCCATTGACAAATGTCACCAAAAGGCGTTTCTCTTTTAGGGACGTTACCGATTTTATTTTGGGCGCATTCATGTCACTACTTTAATGTCGCTCAACCTCTTTAGCCTCTCCTCCACCCTCGCCGTGATCTCGCCATA
>CAYNDW010000428.1:0-5934 GCA_964395375.1 uncultured Cytophagia bacterium | reverse complement strand
CAAATCCATCCCTCAAAGACTCCATCAATCCACCACTCCAATGGAGTTTTATCCATGCTCCACTTGCATCACCGGACTCGTTTCCGAGCCGATACCGTGGGGCTTCCATTTGTCGTTGCTCGCGCTGCGCAAGCGATGCTCGGCGCCGCCGCGCGCGTGGGTTAGATCAAAACCCTCCGGCTCAATCGCAAGCTTCGAACCTTCCAACAATCCCAACACGCCCTCTTGCCCCGGCTCCGAGCGCTTCGTGATTTGAGCTTCAAGCGGTTTGATTAAATTTGGATCGTACGTGTCCGGCTCGGTGTAGGCCGTGATATAGCCTTCAAAGTTGCGCAACACGACTTTGCCCGGCGCTTGCGAAACGAGATAATTCGGCCCCACGGGAATTTTGCCGCCGCCGCCCGGCGCATCGACCACGAACGTCGGCACGGCATAGCCGGAAGTATGTCCGCGCAAGCCTTCGATAATCTCGATACCTTTCGACACCGGCGTGCGAAAATGGCCCGCGCCTTCCACGAGATCGCATTGATAAAGATAATACGGCCGCACGCGAATCTTCACCAACTCGTGCACGAGCTTGCGCTGAATATGCACGGAGTCATTCACGCCTGCGAGGAGCACGCTTTGATTGCCGAGCGGAATGCCCGCGCGCGAAAGCTTGTCGCACGCGCGCGCGATCTCCGGCGTAATTTCTTTCGGATGATTGAAATGAATGTTCATCCACAGCGGATGATACTTCGCGAGAATTTCGCAGAACTCATCGTCGATGCGTTGCGGCAAAAAGATCGGCACGCGCGAACCGATGCGAATGATTTCGATGTGCGGAATGGCGCGCAAGCGGCCGAGCAAATAATCGAGAATCTTGGGCGGCACGATGAGCGGATCGCCGCCGGAGAGCAGAACGTCACGCACTTGCGGCGTGCGTTCGAGGTATTCAATCTGCATGTCAAATTCTTTGCGATTGAACTGCGCGCTCGCGTCGCCGACGATGCGGCTGCGCGTGCAATAACGGCAATAGGTCGCGCACTGCGTCGTCACCAGCATGAGTACGCGGTCGGGATAACGATGCACCAAACCCGGCACCGGCGAATGTTTGTCTTCCGCGAGCGAGTCTTCCATCATCGAAGTAAACGGCACCATCTCCTCTTCGGTGGGAATGACTTGCCGGCGCACCGGGCAATCGCGCGAATCGGGGTCAATCAAACTCGCGAAGAACGGCGTGACATCCACGCGAAAAAGATTTTTAGCCGAGAGCGCGCGTTTTTCGCTTTCCGTGAGGTTGACGATCTTTTCTAGTTCGGCAACGGAGTTCAAACGATTGCTGAGTTGCCAGCGCCAATCATCCCATTTTTCATCGGGGATATTGGCATAGTGGGCCGGTCGTGGTGTGCGCGCGAGCGCACCGTTGTGGTTCGTGTTGTATGACATGGTTTGCTCCCTGTTTGTGCCGTGCTGTTCTTTTGTAGCGCAAGCATCCTGCTTGCACAAAGCGTGAGCAGGCAGGATGCCTGCGCTACAAAGCGATCTTTCGTGAACTATATTCAAAAAAGTGCGGCCAATGTAAGCCGCGTCGGTTAAAAATGCAAAACCTTTTGCATGATTGTCGGAGTTTGCGCATATTGCTCGCGTCGTGCTGCGCGCTTGCGCGCGGATCAATCTTCGTGTAAAAATATTCGTGTGAGGAATGTCAGACTTCATCGGAACGTTGCCGCCCACGGCCGTATTGCAAAGCAATGCCGAGCTCTTTCGTAATTTGTTGCAGCAAAACATTTTTAAAGACGTGCCTGCCGAGTTGATGACGCAACTCAAGCCGGAGATGCTGCGCGTTTATGCCAAAGCCGAAGTGATTTTCCGTGAAGGCGAGCCGGTCGCGGCGCTGATCGTCATTCTCGCGGGGCATGTTGATATCGTGCGCGAGCAAGTTGTGCTCGTGCGTCGCGGCCCGAGTGAATTGCTCGGCGAACAAGGCGTGGTCGATGACGCGCCTTACAGCGCCACCGCAATCGCGCGGGAAGAAGTGCATGCGTTAGTGATTCCGGCGCAACTCGCACGCGAGTTTTTGCGCGAACAACATTTCACTTTCAATCTTATCAAAAGCCTTTCGGCCAAGTTACGCGCCGCCACGCATGAGCAGACCGCGCGCATGGCCACGGAAGAAAATATGTTCGCCGCGTTTCGCAGCCACGTGCATCCGCGTGTGCTCGACGATCTTTTGGTGAAGGGCTTGAGCGCATACGGCGCGCCGCGTTATATCGAGTGCGCGATCTTGTTTACGGATATGCGCTCTTACACTTCGCTCTCGCTCGAAGCGGAGCCGGAAGACATCGTCAATGAGCTGGGCCGTTATCTCGATGCGATGATCGAGATCATTCACAGCCACGGCGGTATGATCGATAAATTCATCGGCGATAATGTGATGGCGGTGTGGGGCTTCGATCACACCGGCGATGATTTGGCCGCGAAGGCTTTGGAATGCGCGTTGGAGATGCATGCCGTGGCCGAGCGCTTTTCTTTTCGTGGTCAGCCCATTGAAATCGGCACGGGTTTGAACTACGGCACGGTGTTTTGCGGCAATGTCGGCAACGCGCGCAAGCGGCAGTTCACGGTTTTGGGGCAGCCGGTTAATCTCGCTTCGCGCTTCGAAGCCTTGACGAAAACATTAGACTCGCCGATTGTCATTGGTGAAGATTTTTATCAGCGCTTGCCCTGGGCGCGGCGCGGTTTGTTTCGCGTTCACGAAAACGTGGAAGTGCGCGGCGTTGGGCCGAGAACCTGTTATGCGCTGCGCCGCGAAGCGAGCACGCATAAAATCGTGCGCTGGGGCATTATCGGCTGCGGCGACGTGACGGAAAAGAAGAGCGGGCCGGGCTTTCAAAAAGCCGCGAACAGCGGCCTCGAAATGGTGATGCGCCGCGAGGCGAGCAAGTGCGAAGACTATGCGCGCCGGCATGGCGTGCCGCAGTGGACCACGAATGCGCTTGAGTTGATTTACCATCCGCGCGTTTCCGCCATCTCCATCGCAACGCCGCCGGATTCGCATTGCCATTACGCGTTGCTCGCCGCGGAAGCGAAGAAGCCCGCCATCGTCGAAAAGCCGATGGCGCGCAACTACGCCGAATGTTTGGAGATGATGCGCGCGTTTGAAAAAGCCGGCGTGCCGCTGTTCGTGGCATACTATCGCCGCTGCTACGCGAAGTTTCAGCATCTGCGCAGCATCATTATGAGCGGCAATATCGGCGCGCTCGAGCGAGTGGAACTGCGTTATGGCCGGAAAGCTTTTCCGATTGATCCGAGCAATGTGCCGTGGCGCTTCGTCCCGGAAATCGCGGGCGGCGGCTTGTTGATGGATTTGGGCAGCCACGGCATCAACATCATTCAATTCCTGCTCGGCGATGCGCCGTGGGAAATCGAGTTCAAAGAAATCACCTGGGGCATGGGTCCGTACAATGTCGAGCAGCGCGTGCATACGATGGTTAGAATCGGCGAGAACATTCACGGGGAGTTGCTCTGGGATTTTGCCGCGGAACAGGCGGAAGACGCGGTGATCATTCACGGCGACCGCGGCGAAATTGAATTCAGCGTGTTCGAGGAAACGCCTTATACGATCACCACGCACGCGACCGGCCGCGAAGTCCATCCCTTTCGCGCGCCGGAACATGTGCAGATGCCGTTCATCCAAATGGTGGTGAATCATCTGTGCTATGGCACCGCCGTTCCCTGCGATGCCAACAGCGCGGCCATGACGAGTTTGATTTTGGATAAAATATTAGGAAGGCTGTAGCTGGTTGCTGGTTGCTCGGCACCAGTCAAGCAAGCTTTAAAACCAGCATCTAGCAACCAGCAACGAGCAACGAGCAACAAGAATCCGGAGACAAACCATGCAAACCATTTCCGAAGAAGTCGTCGAGCGCACGTGGAAAAAAATGTCCGACCTGCCGTTCGAGAAGATGCCCAAGCTCATCGACGCGATGCAAAAGGAACAACCCGTGCTCGTGGCGTTTTTGATGGGCATGAGCCACGACGATCTCAATCTAGCCGAGCGTGAACTGCAATTTTATCTCGGCGCGGTCGTGTGGCAAATCATGCGGCAGGGCACGCCGGCGCCCAAGCGCGTGCCGGAGAAGCGTATTGATGAATTGATCGAGCGCACGGAGAAGATGGCGGAATACCTCATGGGCGAATCCGACGTGGAGATGGTCAACTCCTCGCTCAAGATTTATGAAAACCACAATCAACGCAACGTGCTGCGCTACGTGGTCGAGGCTTTGGTTGAAGAAGATGAGGAGTTGGAAGACGAGTTCGAGGAGGAGGAAGAGGGCGATGAAAGCGAAGGCCCGGATCTGATGGACAAGCTCTATCAGATTACGCGCTATGAACGCGCGCAAGCCGCAATCGCCGCGGAGTATGGCGACGAGGAGGAAGACGAGGAGGCGGATGAAGATGAAATCCGCTCGCGCATGAAAGGCATGATCTTCTTTAATCTCAAAATCGTGGTCGAGGCGTTGGATCAATGAAATTCTTTGCCAAGCGCATTATGTTATTGAACCCGGCGCCGAGCGGGTTTCTAATTTTCCCGGGTTGGTGAGCGCGATTTGACGGAACGTTTGACGTTGTTGCAATAAGCCCGAGCGGTTTCTGTGAGTTAGTGGTTTGCCGCTAATCTTTCACCTCACGCCCCAAGGCGGATTGGCTTTGCTTCAGTTAAGAAGCGAGGCCAATCCGCCTTTTTTATTCCCGCCACAAATTCTGTGTATTCCCCTCCACGAACTTTCCGCTATTTGCTCCGATGTCGGTAAATATCATATCAGTATAAAATTCACGTGTCGAGTTGAATCAGAACTAAGAGTGTGTTGCCGCTATGTTTAGGACTGAAAGGGAATTCAGCCGCAGGCTGCTTCTCCCACCACAGGAGTGCTCCTCGAGCCGCGATTTGGAAAAACGTACCTGGGCTTTAGTCGCCGCGCTGCAAGCGCTGTTGCTCTTTGCCGTGTTCGGTTGCGCCGGCAATCAATCCGCGCAACGCGGGCCGGCAGTCGCGGCTGCCACAACAAGCCCGGCGGCAACGATGTTACCGGAATATCGCATCGGCTTGTTGGACGATTTGGAAATTCGCGTGCAGTTTCATGAGCGTTTCAATGACATGGCCAAAGTTCGCCCGGATGGCCGCATCACTTTGCAAGAGATCGGCGAGCTTTATGTTTTAGGATTGACGGCCAACGAAGTCGATCGCTTGATTACCGAGGCGTATGCTAAAAATATTCACGCGCCGGAAGTGACGGTGTTCGTGCGCAACTTCGCCAATCGCTCGATTTACGTGCTCGGCGAAGTTGGAAAGCCGGGGCGTATCGACCTCATGCCGAACATGACCGTGCTGCAAGCGCTTGCCGCCGCGGGCGGCACCGTCAAAGGCGCGAAGATGAACAGCGTCGTGCTGCTCCGCCCTGGAAGCAATGGCAATCTCCAAGCTCTGCGTTTAGACCTCAAGCGGGGAGCCATTCAAAACGGCCTGGTGCAAGATCAAACGCTGCTGCCCCAAGACCTCGTGTTCGTGCCCAGGACGGCCATCGCCAACGTCAACGATTTTCTCACACAAATCTACGACGGCCTGCTGCCACCTTTCGATATTTATCTCCGCGCGTTGCGGGAATTCAACCGCAATTGAGCGCGGCGAGCTTCATTGTTTTGATTTTGGCAGGTTTCGCAGTCTCGCCCCCTTGTGGGGCGCAGCTCTCGCAAAAAGTTAAAGCTTGTAATCAGCCGCCCACAAGGGGCGAAGGCTACAAAATTTCAGATCACCTCTTTAAGGATCTCAGATGACGCTGAATCAGCAAAATCCCGTTGGGTCTCCAGGATCGGCTCTGCTAGTGAGCGAAGCGACGCCCGGCCCCGCTCTCGGACCGAGTTTGTCGTTCCGCGATTTGGTGCTCATGATCT
>CAYNDW010000427.1:0-5958 GCA_964395375.1 uncultured Cytophagia bacterium | reverse complement strand
GTGCTGCCGATCGGCTATGCCGACGGCTATAGTCGGCGGCTCTCCCATCGCGGATCAGTCTTGATTCAGGGACGCCGCGCCCCGATCGTCGGTCTGGTCTGCATGGATATGATCATGGTGGATGTCACTGACCTCGCGCCCGTACAGGTCGGTGAAACCGTCACACTGATCGGTCAGCAGGGAGAGGAATCGATCTGGGCTGATGAAGTTGCTGATTGGATTGGCACGATTCCCTATGAAGTCCTCTGCGGGATAGGCTCTCGCGTTCCTCGGCTGTACAAACCAGCCTGATATACGATTGACCCATTTCTTGTCGCCGCATGTGTCGACCGTAATAGGTGGAATCGGGCGCTCGATATTCCTAAACACTCGAAGTTCATACGCCAAACCCCTTTCAGGCACTACTCAATACCCCCTGTACTGCGCACAAAGATATTCGCGCACTTTCTTGTGGTTGAAAAATGGTATTCATCGATGTCATGTGAGGCAGCGCTCGTCATTTCAAACAAGGAGGTCCATACGATGCGGTTCGTCAAAGTGAAAGATGAAGAACGTACGGGGGATGTGGCGATCAATCTGGATCTCGTCCGAGAAGCCCACTTTGGAGGAGGGCTGCTGCGCCTATATTTCGAACGCAGCGCCACGTCTCAGGACGACATGACGTTTACAGGCGAAAATGCGCAGAAAATCTGGGCAGCGATGGGCTAGTCCAGCTCAAGGACGGCATGCGATGCGTTCTGCCCGCATGCCTGGATAACCATTAACAGCGCTTCATATCTCGCTGGGAGGATTCGACAAACTCTCACGCCCTGAAGCAGGCAAGGACCACAGCAAGCGGGTCAACGCGCTCGATTCGTGTTCGGACAAGTCTCGAAACTGCACACCGAATGCGTAGCCACTTGCCCAACGCACGATCGCGCTAGGAATAGAAATGGGCGCAACGTGCTGAGGCCTGATCTGAAGCTGAATCGCGCTATCGGGAGACATGGGAATCGTGCTCGCCACTCGACATCCTCCGATGGAAAGGTCTAGCACAATCGCTTCCTTCACCTGCACCGAATTCGCTAAGTAGACACCTGGAAAATTGACGTGATGACGCTGGTGCTTGCGGTGCTCAACGGTGGGTTCCATATCACCCTCAGATGCCCTTATTTTGAACCGGCTGGGTTGACGGCGATGCACGGCGTCAAGCCAATCACGACTGGCTATTCATCGTCCATCGCCACACTATCATGAACGCGTTACTGAGCAACAATAACATTACATGATTACCACCTTACCCGTCACTATGGTACCTAACGAAACTGCCTGGCCCCAACCTTTCCCGTTACCAGGAAAGCTGAGGGATTACAGTCTTTTCTCCCAGTACGTTTACCACGTCAGACCGGAATTCTGTTATAGTGACGTTGAATTGTATTTGAGGGCCCTTATGGACATGTTGATGATCGTGTTTCGTACAGCACTGAAAGACCGTGTGCATGAGATACTACAAACGTGCGGGGTCACGGCCTATACCGAATTTCCAGGAGCCCATGGGACAGGGCAATCGGGATCGACGGAAGGAGTCTCCTTCTACGCAGGAGGGAACAATGTGATTCTGGTCTCCTTGGAGTCAGCCCAACGCGACAAAGTTGCCGACGCAGTCAAAGCTTGGTGTGCTGAGGCTCAACGTTCAGGATGGGTCAAACCAGCCATTCGGGTATTCTCATGGCCCTGCACTCAGCTCATTTAGTACATCTCTACCACGTGTTGTCCTATCGATCCGTACCGAACCGCTTTTCATTGTAAGATTCCCATGGCACGGCGTACCCAAGCCCAGCTGCAAGAGACCTATCGGGAACAAGCGCTTAAGATGTTCCCATGGATCTGTGCGCATTGCGGACGCGAGTTCGACGGTAAGAAACTGAGCCAGCTCACGGTCCATCACAAGGATCACAATCACGACAACAATCCGCCTGATGGAAGCAACTGGGAGTTGCTTTGTCTCTACTGTCACGACAATGAACACCAGCGGAATCAGGTGGCAGCCCAATCTGGTAATACGCCACCAGGCCGCGAGCGCGATCACCCTTCGACCTTCACACCCTTTGCCCACCTTGCGGATTTGCTCAAGCGCAAGACATAATCGACCGCCTGGACTAAAGCCAAGACTGAAATGCCGGCCCTCATGGGATCATGATTATTTCCCATCCCCGCGATCCGTTGCACGGGATTACGCTGGAGACTATTGTCAAAGACCTGGTCGCCCGGCATGGTTGGGCCGAGATGGGGCGCCGAGTCCCGATTCGTTGCTTCCTCCACAACCCCAGCGTGAAATCCAGCCTGACCTTTCTCCGAAAAACCCCCTGGGCACGAGAGCGGGTCGAAGGATGGTACATCGCCTATAAAGACGTGTGAGCGAACACGGTTCGTATCATCTCTCCAAGGCTTCCGATATCCAGGAACCACACGCATGGCTTCGAACGCCACCATTTACAAAGCAACCTTGCAGATCTCGAACATAGACCGTCAATACTATGGGGACCATGCCCTCACTCTGGCGCGCCATCCGTCGGAAACCGATGAGCGCATGATGGTGCGGTTGCTGGCTTTTGCATTGCACGCCAATGAAGCTTTGTCGTTCGGCCGAGGGGTAAGCGCCGAAGAGGAGCCCGCTCTGTGGCATAAGGACCCGCTTGGCGCCATCCATCTTTGGGTCGAAGTGGGTCAGCCAGATGAGAAAACCATCCGTCAGGCCTGTGGCCGCGCAGAACATGTCTGCGTCTATACTTACGGAGGTCGTGGCGCCGACCAGTGGTGGGAGAAAAACCTGGCGACGCTCGCGCGATTCAAAAATCTGGCTGTCATGAATGTGCCCATAGATGGGAGTAAGGCGTTAGCCGCACTCGCGCATCCCAGCATGCAGCTGGAATGCACCGTTCAGGAGGGTCAGATTTGGATCGCAGATGAAGCCCACACGGTCCACATGACAGTGACGATGTTGAAAGACGTTTCGACGGCGATTGGACAATGACAAAGAGCCGCCATATTATCGTGGAGGCAGGAACACACAGCGATGAATGTAAAGAAACGCGTTCCTGCAAGTGGTGAGGTAAAAGCCTGGACCAGTCCGTTCTCGGCACTGAAGAAGATACACCCATCACTGGCTCCAGTTGGACAACCGGAGTCTACCCTGCCTGGCATGGCGCCCCTCGCCTCGAACAAAAACCGCGGGCGAGTGGATATCGTTCGCCAGACCGCCCATCGCGGTGGCAAGACCGTGACAGTCGTGACGGGTTTCATCGGCATTGGACAGGCCGAGAAAATAACTCTCGCTAAAAAGATGCAGAAAGCTTGTGGAGCCGGAGGCACAGTGAAGGAAGGACGAATCGAAGTTCAGGGAGACCAGCGAGAGACAGTCGCCCGCATTCTGACCAACGCCGGCTTTAGACCTGTGTTTGCTGGCGGGTGACAGCAGGCTAGCCTGCATGATTATGCTGGTTCGTCGAGAAATGGTGACGCGATGCGCAACCCCCGTCTCTGCTTATCTCGCCGTTCCAGCCAGTCGCGCGAGACGCGCTTCCATCAATTGACTTCCTCACTGGCTCGCGCTACAGATTGCGCCATGCATTCCCTTAGAGCATCCTCACACACTATCCATCATTGAAAGGCCGCCACCATGAAGAATGTGGAAATGTTCGTCGAAGGAACAATGCTGACAATCAAAGTCGATCTGTCCAAAACGTTCGGACCCTCTGCTTCCGGGAAGACGATCATCATTGCCTCAACAGAAGGAAACGTGACCATTCCAGACCGCGAAGAAAAGGTCGGGCTAAACGTATACAGGAAAAAATGAACCGGGTGCGGAGTCCATCGACGCGCGCGGCTGGTTGCTGACGCGCGCCGATGTGCCTTGTGGACGGCACTCCGGTCGGTATGGCCGGAGCAATGGCTGTATCAGCCCTTCTTCTTGGCAACCTTCTCAGCGCGCTTTTCCTTCACCGTCTTGGCCGGTTTCTTCTTGTCCGATTTCTTCTGTGCCATACCCTTTGCCATGTTATCTCTCCTCTGATGAATTAGGTAGATGCGGTGCGTTACCTCGGCATAATCGCCATCCTCATTTCATACCTTAACGCCAAACAAAAAGATATAGGTCGGCGCGAGGAATCGCATCGGCAATGGCGCAGCGCAGACGAGGGTTCTCCATCGATTGACTTCGCGCGTGGCCCCCTGTACAGCTTGCACCATTCGAACCGTCCATCCGAATGACCAGACGATGTGTGAGGAGGTGCGCCATGGGAAATCCAGAGAGGAAAAAGGAACGAGAGGGATTCGCCGATGCCATCAACCGTGCTTCATTCGGCAACGAGCGTGTGCTGTTGCGCCGGCGCGGACGAGCGGTCGCCGCAGTCGTGCCCATCGAGGATCTACGACTCCTGGAGGCCCTGGAAGATCGTATCGATCTCGTCGATGCCCGCGCGGCTCTGGCCCAGGCGAACAAGAATGGCGCCCAATCGCTCGATGTTATTTTGAAAGAATTGAGGTTCTGATTGCGCCAAGCAATCTCCACAATTTTCGTATCCCCTCCCGCCAAACAGCAACTCTACGCACTCGCCAAACCGCTACGGAAGCTTCTCGTGAAGCGGCTCCATGCGCTCCGCACCAGTCCTCGTCCCCCCGGTGTCACGAAGCTCGATGGCCTGGACCATCTCTATCGGATTCGCGAGGACGGCTATCGGATTGTCTATGCGATTCGAGAAACGAATCTCATCGTGCTGGCCATCAAGATGCCCCTCGCACAGAAATCCCTCGCTCCTGAATGACTTCGATTCTTCTGTTGTCCGTAACAGCGCCCCACCAACAATTTTCGGATAGTCGGTTTCGCGCACCATTTCGCCAAGGTATCTGGCCGTTTCCTCTCCTGACAATTGCTTTATTCACTCATTCGACGTATGGGTTTGCATAGAAAGCCTCCCAAACTATGGAAATGGAAAGTCAGTTTCGGGAGCCTGATGTATTCCTTTACTTCATAGGCTCGGCTTCGTTGGCCTGGAGACGAGAACGGACATGCAAACCATCTGCTATCACCCGGCAAGCCCGATGACGATGGCAGACATAGAAGAAAGGCGCCTATGAGAATAGCAGCCACAACAATTTGCGCGCTCACCTTGGCCGGTTGCGCTTCCAACCTTCCCTATTCAATTGCCATTGGCGATCCGAAGGATGCTAAAGCCACGCAAGGCTATGTCAGGCCTGACTATAAAAAGTGCGTCCTCCGCCTCGACGATGTTGTCAAAGCGGTTGCTGACAATTACTCATCCTCCGAGTCGGCCAACATCAAATCCCTCCAGGTAAAGTTTGAGATGCAGCTTCGCCACGGCACCCAGACAGAAATTGATCCGACGTCTGATGAAATTGGAACTCGGTTCCTGAACAATCCTCCGCCCTTAGAGAATTGCAAGGACGACAAGGGCAACTCCGTAAAACAAGATCATAAGAAAGGTGACTACCCCTTCATCGAAGAAATATCAAAGAAATGGTTGACCTCGTATGCGTTGGATGCAACCGATCCAGATCAAAGCCTGGACCGTTTCCGAGAGTATGTGCGCTCCGCTCAGCTCGTGCAGCATCTGGCGGACCCAGACAAGCCTCTCCTGCCGGAAGAAGAAGAGAAAGGCTGGGTCGAGGAAAAAAAACAGTCTCCGTCACTGTCTCAGTGGTGCGGCTCTGGGGGGACCTCGGAAACGAATTCTCCATGCTTCAAGGCACGATCACTGTACCATGTGGAAACCCAGCTCACAGCTCCTGAGCAAGGGGAAGCTGCACCCGACTTATACAAGTATCTCCTCGCCGATATTGTGCAAATCGAGAAAGCGGGGACGCAACGGAATCGGCGCTACTTTATGCTCGGCTATGAGATCCCCTCGTAAGCTCCCCAGAAAAGTAGACAGGTCATACGGAGAACTTTCTGGCACAATA
>CAYNDW010000426.1:0-5960 GCA_964395375.1 uncultured Cytophagia bacterium | reverse complement strand
GCTTCCTGTCCGTGTTGATCTCGGACGTTCCAGAGAAAAAAAAGCAATCACGCGCCTCTTTCTTCATTCACCAGCGTGCGCACCAATTGCCCGAGCGTATTATAAACCCGCAGCGTCACATGTCCCGGCTCCTTCAGCGCATACTTGAACGTCACCGGCTCCGCGAGCATCGAAACCAAAAACGGATTGGGATAACTCGGATAAAGCTCGAACGCGTGCGGAATGTTTTGCTCCGCTTCAACGCCTTCTTCTTCGTCCTCTTCTTTCGCCAAGCCGCTGCTCGCGAGATACGTAATAATCAACTGCGGCGGCGTGGAAGATTCGCGCGAGGCGCAGCGCCCCGCAGTGGTATTGTCCGAAACGAACGCGAAGTTATAAGTTGCCGGCCCGATGATCGCCGCGGTCACGTTAAATTCGTAAACGAGACCCTTCGTCACGCTGCCGAGGCGGCTCAACTCCGGACCATCCACAGGCGGCGCGTTGTTATACGTCACGCTCGACTCTGTCCACGTATTGTTCGAAATTTTGTGAATCGCGCCGCCCATCGGCGTCGTGGCCGAAGACGTGAAACGCAAAAGCGCGGACTCCACTTGCCCGGAAATGCCCGTGACGTTGAAACGCAAATACCCTCTGCGCAGCGGCGAGCTTTGCCCATAGAGCGAGGAACTCGTGCCGTAATTTTTTTTGGGCGACTTGGAATCAACATACGCATCCGCGGTCGCGTTGAACGTCACGGTTTGGCGCGGCGCGGCCACGCTCACTTGCACCGTGTCGGGCAAGCTCGCGAGTTTGCCGTCGCTCACCACAAGCTGAAACGCGAGCGTCGTGCCTTGCGCCGCAGTCGGCGCGATGAACGTCGGCGCGACCGCATGCAAATTCGACAACGCCACTCCAATGCCCGTAATCTGCGTCCAATAATAAAGCAAAGCCTCTCCTTGTGGATCAGAAGACGCCGCGCCGGAAAGCGTCACCGTGCTCTCCATATTCGCATTTTGATTCGGCCCCGCATTCGCGACCGGACGTTGCGCGGCAAAATCCACGGCAGGAACATACCTCACAATCAACCGCGGCGCTTGCGCGGCCTCGCGTGCGTAAAAACGCGCGAGACTATCCGACTGCAATGCAAAATTATAAACGCCGTCGCCCCAAACTTCCGCGAGCGCATCGAAACCATACGCCGCGTTTTTCTGGACGCGCTCCAAACTGCCGAGGCTCGGCCCATCAATCGCAGGCGCGTTCTTCGCGAGCAGGCTCGTTTCGCTCCACGAAGAATTGCTGATCAAACTCAACGCGCCGCCCAGCGCGCTGTTGGCCTTTGCCGTCAACTCCACTTGCGCGGCTTTCACTTCGCCCGCGACGCCGCTCACATTGAAACGCAAATAACTCGTGCGCCGCTGCGGCGTGCTCGAAGCCGAGAGCGTCGAATCGCTGTTGTAATTCGTGCTCGGAAAGGAGTCATTCACATAACCGTCGCTGCTCGCCGCGAACGTGAGCGTGAGCGAGCGATCTAACACGTGAACTTTCACTGTATCCGGCGCGCTCGCGTTCACGCCGTCGTTGACAATCAAACGGAACGACAACTCCGCGGCGCTCGCCAAAGTCGGCGCAACAAAACTCGGAGCGACGGCATTCGCATTCGAAAGCGTCACGCTCGACCCCGCGATTTGCAGCCAATCAAACGTCAACGCCGCGCCCTCGACATCATGCGAAGCTGCGCCGTTCAACGTCACGAGCTTACCATAGTCCGCGTCTTGATCAACGCCCGCATTGGCAATCGGCGCTTCATTCACCGGCAACACCGTGAGCGTGGTTTGTCCATTGATCACGCCGCCTTTGTTGTCGCTGATCTGCACGCTGATCGTCACGAGCGTATTCGCATTCACGTTCGGCGGCGTAAACGTCACGCTCGCGCCGTTGCCGGTGATCGCTCCCAACGTCGTGCTCCAAACATATTGCAGCGGATCGCCGTCGAGATCGAGCGCTTGCACGCTCACGTTCGCGCTCGCGTTGTCGCCGAGAGGAGTCGGCGTTGCGCTCGGCCCGGAAAGAATTTTCGGCGCGAGATTCGACGACTGCCCAAACTTCACCCACAACTGCGCCGCGCTGCCGCCTTCGCGCGAAATGAATTTCGCCACGGTCGCGTTGTTCGAAACCAATGCAAAACTCACCGCGCGATTGCCCTTCATGCCCCCAGTCACCTCCACTTCATGATACGCGCTCTTCACCAATGCGCCAAACTGCGCGAGCGCGCTTGCGTCATAAACCGGCGCATTGTTATACGTGATGCCCGTCTCGCTCCACGTCGTATCATTCACCGCATGCACTGCGCCGCCGGAGGGCGCATTGTCATTCGCGCGCAGTTTCAGCTTCGCGCTTTGAATTGCGCCGGTGACGCCGCCCACTTGAAAACGCACATAAGAAGTCCGCGGCGGACTCAGCTCCACTTCCAAGCCGCCCTCCACGCCGTAATTTTTAGAAGGCTTGCTTTGCCGCACAAAGGCATCGGCCACAACGTTAAACGTCGCCTCGCCCGAGCCGCCGGCAAGCGCGGCAATCAAACACGACACCGTATCCGGCGCGCTCGCCGTTGCGCCATCATGCACGCGCAATTCAATATCAACCCGCGCCGCAGCCGCAACGCCCGCGGCATAAAACGAAGGCCGCGAACTATCGCTGTGCATGAACACAATCGTCGGGCCCGCGATCTGTCGCCACGCAAAAGTCAGCGCGTCCTGTTCTGCATCATTGGAATTGCGCCCGTCCAACGTGACGAGATCGCCTTCCGTCACGCTTTGATCCGCGCCCGCATGCGCCGCGGGCGCGGTGTTGCGATGATAAACTGTGATTGCAATGCTATCTTCTTTTGCCGCGTCATGCTCATCAACCACGCGCAGCTTGAGTCGCGCAATCAAAGGCGTTTGGGTTTGGGGAGGAAGAAAAAGCGCGCTCGCGCCGTTGTTGATGACTGCGCCGCTCGTTGTTGTCCAATAAAACGTCAAGCTATCGCCGTCAGCATCGAACACCGAAGCATGCACCGCGAGCGTATCTTCATCGGCAACGGAATCTTGCGCCGCGCTGAGGCTCGCAATCGTGGGCAAGTTATTCACGTTGATCTGCACCGTGTCCGGCGCGCTCGCGTCATGGCCGTCATTCACGAAGAGCACGAAACGCAGCCTCGCGTCCGGCGTCGCGCGCGGAGCGATAAAGAACGGCGCAACGGTTTGCGAGTCGGACAACGTCACGTGCATGCCGTGGCTTTGTTGCCAAAGAAAAGCGAGCGCTTGCTGTTCGGGATCAGCCGATTGCGCGCCGCTCAAACGCACCGTGTCGCCCTCGGTCACGAATTGATCCACGCCCGCACGCGCAACCGGCGCATCGTTGCCGTGATAAACCACGAGCGCAATGCTATCTTGCGCGCTGCCGCCCTTGCCGTCGCTCACGTGCACAAAAATTTTCGCGAGGCTCGTATCCGTCACGAATGCGGGCGCGAAGATCACATTCGCGCCCGTGCCGTTGAACGTTCCCGCGCGCGAGGACCAAACGTGCGTGAGCGAATCATTATCCGCGTCCGTGGCGAGCGCGGCCAGTGCGAGCGTCATATCATCGGCGATGGTATCGTTCGCCGCGATGATGCCGCTCGGGAGCTCGGGTTTGCGATTGATCGTAATCACCACCGTATCCGGCGCGCTTTGAGCAATGCCGTCATGCACCATTAAAACAAAAGCAAAGCTTTTGGTTAGAGGTGAAGATGGAGCGATAAAGAATGGCCTCACGGCTTGCGAGTCCGAAAGCGCAATCGCCTCGCCGCTCGTTTGCTTCCAAAGATAGGTGAGCGCACTGTTCTCAAAATCATGCGAAGCGCTCGCCTCAAGAAACACCGAGTCGCCCTCAGTGACGAATTGATCTGCGCCCGCAACCGCCACCGGCAAGCGATTCACATGATATACGAGCACGTTGCGTTGCGCGCTCGCCACGCCGCCCTTGCCGTCGGAAACTTGCAACGCAATGCTCGCCGTCGAATCATACGTCACCACTGGCGGATTGAAAGTCACATGTGCGCCTGCGCCGGTGAGAGCGCCCAAGCTCGCTGACCAAACATAGGCGAGCGAATCGCCGTCCGTATCGCTCACGTTCGCGCTCATTGCGAGCATCGCGTCATCGCCCACGGAGTCGCGCGTGGCATTGATGCCGCCGAGAATGATCGGCAGGCTGTTGATCGTGATGACAACCGTATCCGGCGCGCTTTGCTCAAGCCCGTCATTCACCATTAAAGCAAAAGCAAAGCTTTTGGTTTGATGAGGCAACGGCGCGATGAAGAAAGGCTTCACAGCTTGCGAGTCCGAAAACGCAATCGCCTCGCCGCTGAGTTGCCGCCAATGATAAACGAGAGCGCCGTTTTCAAAATCACTCGAAGCGCTGCCGTCGAGAACAACCGAGTCGCCCTCGGTGACGAATTGATCCACGCCCGCGCGGGCAACCGGCAAACGATTCGGATGTGTGAGGCGCAAACGCAAACTATCGCGCGCACTGCCGCCTTTGCCGTCGCTCACTTCGAGCGTGATGAGCGCAAACGTGGGCGCGCTCACCATCGGCGGAGTGAAGAGCACGTTCGCGCCATTGCCCGTGATCGCGCCGAGCGTCGCGCTCCATTGCAGCGTGAGCGAGTCATGGTCCGCATCGCTCACGTGCGCTGCAAGCGCGAGCGTCGCGTCGTCGCCGAGCGAATCGCTCGCGGCCTCGATGCCGCTCGCAATCACCGGCTTGGTGTTGATGCGCACTTTTACTGTGTCCGGCCTGCTGTCGATGAGGCTATCATTCACCACAAGCTCGAACGCAAAGTTCGCCTCGCCATTGGGCTGCGGCGCAATGAAGAACGGCTGCACGGTTTGCGAATCAGAAAGAGCAATCGCGGCTCCGCTGAGTTGCCGCCAACGATACGCAAGCACATGGCCTTCAAGATCACTCGAAGCCGAGCCATTGAGCGCAACGGAATCGCCCTCGGTCACGAATTGCTCCGCGCCCGCGTTTGCAATCGGCAAGGCATTGATCAACACGCTCACCGTGTCGGGCTTGCTCGCATCGCGGCCATCATTGACCATCAATTCAAACAGAAAATTGAAGACACTATTTTGCGGACGCGGAGCAACAAAGCTCGGCTGCGCGGCTTGCGAATCCGACAACGCAACTGCGACTCCCGTGAGTTGCCGCCAATGATATTGCAACGGCTGCGCTTCCCAATCGCTCGAAGCGCTCGCATCAAGCGCAACGCTCACGCCCTCGGAAACGAATTGCTCGACTCCCGCATTTGCAAGAGGGAGCGCATTGATATTGATCTTCACCGTATCGGGCGCGCTGTTCGCGAGACTGTCGTTCACGATCAACTCAAAAAAATAATTCGCCACGCTGTCGGGCCTCGGCGCAACGAACTTGGGATGCCCGGTCTGCGCGTTTTGCAGCGTCACGGGAATCCCCGTGAGCTGGCGCCAATGATAGCTCAACGTTTGCTCATCGGCATCGCTTGAGCGATGGCCGTTGAGATTGACCACTTTGCCTTCGCTGGTGTTTTGATCAAAACCCGCATGCGCAATGGGCACGCGATTCACATGGAGCACGATCAGCTCGCGCGTCGCGCCCCGCACGCCGCCGCGACCATCTTGAACATTTAGAGTGAAAGTCACGCGCGTAGTGTCGGTAAAGATCGGCGGCGTGAACAACACATTCGCGCCCGCGCCCGTAAGCGAGCCGTGCGTCGTCGTCCAATTCAACGTCAGCGAGTCGCCGTCCGCGTCGCTCACGTTTGCGTGCAATGCAAAAGTCGTGGTGTCGGGAATCGTATCGCGCGAAGCAATGATGCCGCCGATAATATCCGGCAAGGTGTTGATGGTGATCGCAACCGTGTCCGGCGCGCCGTTCATCATGCCGTCATGCACGATCAACTCGAACGCAAAACTCGCTTCGCT
>CAYNDW010000425.1:0-5965 GCA_964395375.1 uncultured Cytophagia bacterium | reverse complement strand
TCTACTTTGATTATGCGAGCGTGGTCAAGCCCATCAGCGGCATCGGCACTGCGGGACTCGCGGTTACGTTCATCAACCTCGGCGAGCAAATCATCACCGGCGAAAACGACCCCACCGAATTGGGCCGCTTCAGTAGCTATGAGCTTGCCATCGCCGGCTCGTTCGGAACGAAGCTCGGCGCAAACAATTCCGCGGGCGTGGCGCTGAAATTCATCTATAGCAACCTCGCGCCGGAACTCGACAATACTTCGCAAAAAGGCGATGGCAATGCCACGGCGTTCGCGCTCGATCTTTCTTATCTCCACAAAAATCTGTTCGTCGATTATCTCAACTTTGGCGTTAATCTCACCAACCTCGGCCCCAAGATTACGTATGTTGATGCGGCGCAGGCTGATCCCTTGCCCACGAATCTGCGCTTCGGTTTGAGCTATCAACTCATTCGCCAAGAGTTCAACAAACTCGTGCTCGCCGCGGAAGTCGATCGTCTGCTCATTGCTTTCGATGATCAAGGCAAAGCGCTCGGCGTGATTCCCGGCGTCTTCAAAGCGTTTTCCGACGAGCCGTCTAGTGCGGAACTCAAGCATTTCATCTATAACGCCGGCGCGGAGTATTGGTATAACAACTTCGTTGCGCTGCGCACGGGCTATCATTACGACCAAACCGGCCGCGTGAAATACGTCACCTTCGGCGCGGGCTTGAAATACTCCAGCCTCAATTTGGATTTCGGCTACATCTCCGCGGGCGAAGGCCATCCGCTCAGCGACACCATGCGCTTCTCGCTCGGTATCGGGCTTTAAGCTCGTGCCGGACGTTCAGGTCGCGTGCGCCCTCTCTCGCTTTGTCATTCTGTAAGAATCTTCCCTCGCATTTGAGACACTTTTTAAAAATGTGCTACATCTCAAGGAATAGGGAAGGTTCTTCCAGAATGACAAAGTTGAGTTTTGAGTTGTTCTAAACTTCGCCCTTCACTCCTTCTCAATCCAACTTATGTCACGTCGCATTTGGCTCGCCCTCACGCTCTTTGCGCTGCTGCTTGGCAACTCTTTCGCTTCGAACGCTCGCCGCGCCGGTGCGCAATCTTCCGGCAATACTCTTCGCGCAAAATACCGCGTCAATCAATCGACTCAACGTTTGCACGAGCGCGCGGCTGCGGCGGCTGATACCATCAACCTCCTCGCCATTCGTGTGGAGTTCAAACGCGACACGGTGCGCCAAACCACGGGCGACGGACGCTTCCTCCGCGCTGCGGACGCGAAATACACCATCGACCCGCCGCCGCACAATCGTTCGTACTTCTCCGCGCAATTGACCGCGCTCGCGAATTACTTCAAATCCGTTTCGCGCGGCAAGGCCGTTCTCCAGTTTCAAGTGTATCCGCTTGCGGAGGAGAGCGCATACGCGCTTGAGCGCACGATGGATTATTACGGCCCCGGCCTCAAGGCCGCGAACAGCGATCAACGCCTCGCGGAGTTGTTGCAAGACGGTTTTCAAAAAGCCGATGCGGCCGACCATCCGGACTTTGCAAAGTTCGACAGCTTCATTCTCTTTCACGCGGGCGTCGGCGAAGATTTTAACGAAGACTTCGATCCCGCACCGAACGACATTCCGAGCGCCTTTTTGTCGCTCGCGGATTTGCGCAAAGAATTGGGCAACGATGCGGCGACCTATCGCGGCATCAGCGTGCAGAACGGCGCGTTCTGCATTCCCGACGGCATCATTCTCCCCGAAATGCAATCGCGCGAAGTGAGCAACAGCGGCCTGCTCGAATTTGGTTTGCTCGGCACTTCCTCGATCATGTTTGGCAGTCAACTCGGTTTGCCGAGTTTGTTCAATACGCAAAACGGCACTTCGGGCATCGGCTATTTTGGTTTGATGGATCAAGGCTCGAACAATTATCAAGGCTTGCTGCCGGCGCAGCCTTCGGCGTGGGAAAAAGTTTTTCTCGGCTGGGAAGAGCCTATCGTGCTCACGCAAGGCGAGAATCTTGAAATCGCCTCGGCTTTGCATTCCAACCCGAACAAGATTTATAAAGTCCCGATCACTGACGACGAGTATTTTCTGATTGAGAATCGCAGCCGCGACGTGAACAACGACCGCATCGCGATTGGCCGCGATGTGAACGGCGTGCGCGTTGAGTTCAAAGAGAGCAACTTTCTCGCAGGCAGCCCGATTGGCGTCATCACTTCGGTGGATGAATATGATTTCGGCCTGCCCTATGCGCTCGAAACGCAAACGCGCGCCTTGCCCGGCGTCGGCATTTTGATTTGGCACATCGACGAGTCCGTGATTCGCGCGAAGTATGCGAACAACGAAGTGAATGTCGATCGTGACCGACGCGGCGTCGATCTCGAAGAGGCGGACGGCGCGCAAGACATTGGCAAGCTCTATGGCTTTCTCGATCCCGGTTCGGGCGCGGAGTTGGGCCTCGCCGAAGATGCGTGGTGGAAAGACAATCCGATCATCACAGAATTTTTGCGGCCTAAAGAAGAAGTCGCGTTCGGCCCGAGCACGATTCCGAGCACGGCTTCAAACGACGGTGCTGCAACCGGAATTGTGATCTCGAATTTTTCAAGCATTGCGCCGGTAATGACGTTCTCCGTGCGCAATCAATTCAGTGCGGCGAATTTTCCGCAATTTGCCGGCGGCGCTGCGAACGCGCTCTCGCCCATGCTCGCCGATCTCACCGGCGACGGCAAGCTCGATATCGTGGTTGCAACGACTGCCGGAGAAATTCTCGCATGGCAGGCGGACGGCAGCAAAGTCATCGCGAACAATGCAACCGTAGCGATTGCACAAGAAAGCGGCGTACTCGTGCGCATGCCCAAGGCGATCTTTGCTACCGCGACAAATGGCATTGAGCAACCGGTAGGCTTGACGAATATCAGCGGCGATGATCGTGCCGAAGTCCTTTCGCTGACGACCTCGGGGGTGCTGCAGGTCTGGGCGGCGCAGGACCAAAATCAAGATGGCCGTGCAGATTTGGTGTGGGAAGCCAATCTCGGTAGCGGCAGCAATTCAAACATTGCAGTGCGAACTGCGACAAAGAATATTTTTTGCGCAAACATCGTAGGCGAACTTTTCTCCTTTGCTTCGAACGGGACGATGCGTTGGAAAACTCCTCTTCAGAAGCAGGTTTTCGGCATCAGTCTTTATCCCCAAGGATTGTTGATCGCATTGGAAAGCGGTTTCCTTTTTGTGAACGACAATGGCCAAGTGGTGAGCACGCCCGCGAACGTGGGTCTCGCTTCGAATATCTTTCCAAAGACTGCTTTTGCCATTGCCGATCTCGACAACGACGGCGTGCTCGAAGGGTTTGTGGGCGAGAGTGAAGGCCATTTGTTTTTTTCATCAAGCAACAGCGCGAGAGATTTTAAAAACACCATCGGCGGCTTGGCCCTGGGTGATATTAATCGTGACCGCCGCAAAGAAGTCGTGCTCGCTGCGGGCAATGAGTTGTTCGCGTTCAATGCCAATGGCGTGCTCGCGGAAAATTTCCCGCTCGTGATCGGCAAAGCCAAATCGTTCCGGAGCGATTATAATCTCGCCCCGATTCTCGCGGATGTTGACGGCGACGGCGCGCAAGACGTGCTCGTGGCCGGCAGCGAAGGCAATGTGTTTGCGTTTCGTTTTGACGGTAAGCCGGTCAAGGGTTTTCCGCTCGCGATGGCCGGTGTTGGCAACGGCAGCCTCGCCGTGGGCGACCTCGATAAAGACGGTAAGCTCGAGTTGGTCGGTGTTTCAGGCAATGGTTATGTGCATGTATGGCGCTTGCCCGAGAGCAGTTCGAGATCAGATTGGCCGATGTATCATCACGACGCGGCGCAGACGAGTTTTAATGCGATCGAAGAAACGCCGGTGATCGTTGAAGGCGATTTGATGCCGGCGCAATCGGTTTATAATTATCCCAATCCCACGGAGAACAACGCCACGCGCATTCGCTATCGCTTGAATGCAAGCGCGCGCGTGAAGATTTCGATCTACGACGTCGCCGGAGATTTGGTGACGGAATTGGAAGGCCCCGGCAATGCGCAAGCCGATAACGAAGTGGAATGGCGCGTGAGCAACGTGCAGAGCGGCGTTTACCTCGCGCGCGTCGAAGCTGAAGGCGAGGGCGAGAAGGCGGTGCAGATGATCAAGATTGCAGTGGTGAGGTAGTTCATTCGGCCTGCTGGATAATGTCACGCAAAGACGCAGAGCCGCAAAGAAAAGTCTTGTGTGAGGCCTTTTGTCGTAGAGTTTAAGCAACTACAACGCGGAGGGTGAGCGTATGGAGTTCGATAGCCCGTGGAAGGAAATTCTCGAAGATTTGTTTGAGCCGTTTCTGCTGTTCTTCTTCCCGCAGATTCATCGGGACATTGATTTCAGCAAAGGCTATCAGTTTCTTGATCAGGAACTGCAGCAAATCATCAAAGACAGTGAAACCGGCAAGCGTATCGTCGACAAGCTCGTCAAAGTGTACCTCAAAGACGGCTCGGAGAAATGGCTCCTGATTCACATCGAGATTCAAGGCTACGCGCAGGAAGAGTTTCCCGAGCGCATGTACGTGTACAACTATCGTATCTTTGACAAATTCCGCCGCACGGTGATTAGCCTCGCGTTGTTGACGGACGAGAGTTCGAGTTTTCGCCCGAGTGAATATTACTATTCGCGCTGGGGCTTCGAGCTGCTCTGCCGTTATCCGCTCATCAAGCTCATCGACTATCGCGCGCGTGGGGCGGAATTGGAGAGCAGTCCCAATCCATTTGCGCTTGCGGTAAGCGCTTATTTGAAGACGCTGGAAACGCAAGGCGACGTGCAAGCGACGTACACGTGGAAGAAGCAATTCTTGTTGGAATTATATCGTCGCAACCTCTCGCGCGAAACTATTCTGGCGCTATACAAGTTTATTGATTGGATTATGACGCTGCCCAAAGAGTTGGAAGCGAGCATCCACGAAGAAGTGAGAACCATAGAGGAGAAAAACGCCATGCCGCACATTACCACTGCTGAACGCATCGGAATGGAAAAGGGAATGGAAAAGGGAATGGAAAAGGGAATCGAGAGAAGCTTGGGAGCCGTACAGGAAGCGCTTGAGACGATTCTCGAAATCAAGTTCGGCGTTCCCGCGCAACGCCTGAATGAGCATATCGCTCAAATCCGGAACTTGGAAACGCTGCAAGTTTTGATGCAGCAATTGAAACAAACCCACAGCTTATCCGAAGCCGAGGCTTTGTTTGATCAAGCCGCAATGCGAGTTCATTGAGGAGCCGACGAGAGAACGTTGCTATAAACCGTAATCGCAGTCAATTCGCTTCCGCCGCCACAACAAGAATCATTAATTGAGGTGATGGTATGAAGGCTCAAACGCTCTCTCGCCGCTCTCTGGCCGCCGCCGTTGTTTTGATGTTGCCGTTCGCGGCGCATGCGCAACTGCTCAAAGGGTTCGGGGCGAAGCTCGGAGCAAATTCTTCGAATGTGAGCATTGCTTACACGCGCGCCGAGTTGCAAAATCTGAAAGTCGAAACCGGTCGAAAAATCGGCGTCAATGCCGCGGTTTTTGCGGAATGGCTCAACACCTCGGTGTTTTCCCTCGTGACGCAAGTGGAGTATGCCGAGCAAGGCTTTATCCAAAAAAGCGAAATCACCGGAGAGAATAACCCCGCGCCGCTGGAAAAAGTGGAGGCGACTTCGCAGTTGAATTATGTCTCCTTGCCGATACTTTTCAAGCTGCGGCTGCCGCAATCAAAGCTCGCGCCATATGTCGTTTTCGGGCCGCGGTTCGATTGGCTCGTCGATCACGTCGACGGCAATTTTGAGTCGGATGTCATTGATGATTTTCCCGCGGCGCCTTTCACGGACTACTTCGAAACTCGTTCATGGGGAGCAACAGCAGGATTCGGCTTTTCTCCGCTGGCTCTTGGCGGTGGATCGATACTTGTGGAAGCGCGCTACAATTTCGATTTCAAAGACAATGTCGCGCTTGCAA
>CAYNDW010000424.1:0-5983 GCA_964395375.1 uncultured Cytophagia bacterium | reverse complement strand
TTGAAAACGTCACGCCGCCGGACACAGTGCGGGTGCTCATCGGCAATCGCGGCGGCGGCGATGCGTTTACATATGCCCCGCGCACGATTTGTTTTGATCTCAGCGAATTGCAGCAGTTCTATGGCGCAGCCACGAGCAGTGTGAATCACCGCCGCATCGACCGTTTTTTTGCGCACGAGTTCACGCACATTCTACACAAAGCATGGCGCAAGCAACGCGGCGTGCAATTTAAATCGCCGTTCGAGTTTGCTTTGTGGGAATGCCTCACTGAGGGGCTGGGGAATTATCGCTCGCTCTCGGACAAATGGCTGCAAGTTAATGGAGAGCTGACGCCGTATGCGCGAGAAGTTTTGCAGCGTTTGCAACCGATCTTGGTTCAGCGGCTTGCGGCGTTGGAGCATGCTTCCGAAGAAGACGCAAAAATTCTGATGAAAGGTTTGTCGAGTGGTGCTTTTGAAAAAAAATGGGGCGCGCTCACAACCGCGCTGTGGCTCGCGCAAGAGGCGCGCGGCGAGGAGCGCAACTTGCGCAAGTGGGTCGAGGCCGGGCCGTTTGGGGTGTTGGCATTGGCGCAAAAATATCTTCCCGAACAGCTCAAAGCAAAAATGCCAAAGCAGGAATTAAGATAAAAATCAAAAGCTTTCACGCAAAGGCGCAGAGCCGCAAAGAAAAGCTCTGTGTCTTCATTCGCATGAGGCTTTTAGGTTAGCATGACGAATGCAAAATTCCGAAAGCACTTTTCGCGAGCACCAAAAAACCTCGGCCAAGCCGAGATTGGAACATCAGGAAAAATTTTTGAGCCTCTTTCGATACGCACACAAAACAAAAAGCCCAACGGAGGTTTTGTCCATTGGGCTTTTTCTGTCTGAAGATTTTTTCAACTCGCTCAATACCCAAACGTATACACCTGCCGAATCGTGGTCTTGCCTTTATCGGGCGCGACCGCGCCGAAGTCATCCCAACGCAGAATGCGGCTGAGCACGCATTTCTCCACGCGCGGATTATTTAACGTTGAAGAAACGACCGTGGCACTTTCGACCGTGCCTTGCGGGGTGATCACGAAACGCACGACAATCTTGCCTTGCAAATCCGCGGTGCGGCGCACTTCGCTTTGATAACACGATTGAATCGCCGCGGTGTGGCGCGCGACAATCGCGGCGACCGCATCTTGCGAACGTCCGCCGCCGCCGCCGCCTTCTTCCACTTCGATCAACGGTGCGCCTTCTTGAAATTCGATTTTGCCGGAACGCGCCACGCCTTTGGATTTGCCTTCGCCCAAGCCTTCGACCATCGTATCAATGTTGCCGCCGCCGGTTTCGCGGCCGCCGCGCAGCGCGCCGCTGCCCGTGCCGGAGCCGACTTTGCCTTGCAACTGCTCACGCCCGCTGCCGCTGCCGGCGCGCGCCAGTCCGGCGGACAAAACTTTATCCATATCGGAGGCGACATTTCCGCCTAGAATATCTTCCACGCCTTCGCCGCTCGCCATCTCGCTGCTGCTCGAAAGCAATCCTAAAATTCCGGCGCGGCCCACTTCGGCCTTGCTGGGCGAAGAGGTTCCGCCTAAGCGGCCGGGCGCGGCTCCGCCTCCTGCAGTTTGCTGCGCGTTATTGCTGCGCCCGCCACTGCTGCGGCCTTCGCTTTTTGCGTTGGTTCTCGAATCACGCGTCGTTGCGTTATCGCGCGTGGTCGAGGTTCCGGTAGTGGCCGGTGCGATCGGTTCCATGGGCGGCTCGCTCACGGTTTCGGATTTATCCAAAACCAAACGAGCGAAGCGCTCTTGAATCGCGTCCGTGTGCTTGACGTGCTCGAGCGCAACCGGATGAGTGCTTAAATAAAAAACGAGCAAGAGATTGCCCAACAAGCTGCTAGACAGGATGCCGGCAAAGCGCCGATCCATGGTTTCCCAAAAGCTGCTTTCAAATTGTTTGGGGAAACGCACGATCCGAATCGGCGCGTTGTCCGCGCGGTAATTTTCCAGCCAGGGCTTGCTCTCCGTCGAAGTGTAATTTTGCGGCATTGGTGGCATCATCTCATTCTGCCATTTTGTTTTCGTCCATAAGCATCGGTCAAAGAAACGCAAGCTTGCGCGCGCGGCGAAGCGGTTCGCCCCTATCGGTGCAATGCCATGCGGGCCGCGCAAGCTTTAGGTAAAGCTCGCAACATGAAGGTTGCGATACAAATAAATCAAACTCATTCCGGTTTATAAACCGCCAAACGCATGTTGGGATATCCGCCCACGCCGCACGTGCGCATCACTTTCACCAGCTCGTAATACGATAAATCTTTATCGCCTTGAATGACGACGCGACCGGAAAACTTCACGCCGTAATCGGTTTCCATTTTCTTGGCTTGCGAGCTGAAGAACAGCAGGCGCTCTTTGAGCGGTTTGATAACGCCGTTTTCCATCACCCCGGCGTCGTTCGCGGCAACGTCATCCATGGTCGCGACTTTTTCATGATTCACTAGAATCATGTTTTTGGAAACCACGACGTCCAAGCCCACTTCCGGCGGCTGCTCCACGCTGGAGTTCGGCAGGGTCAAGTATTCCGAAGGCGAAATGAGCTGGCCATCGGTGGAATACATTTGCAGCAAGAAAATGAGCAACACGGTAAACGTATCGAGCATCGAAGTCAAATTCAACGTGGCTTCGGGCATCGCGGTTTTGTGCTTCTTAATGCGGGAAGGTATGAAAGCCATAGGTATTACTCTCGAAAAACGATCACGTCCGCGAACATCTTAATTGCCAATTGTGAATTGACAATTATCAATTGATAATTGGGGGAGGTTACGGCGACAGGCGCGCTAGAGCACGCCCGCACTCAAAGCGACATTGGGAAACAGCGTGATATTTTTTCCGTCCACGCGCACGTTGCGCGCGGCGTCCATCGTGCTCACCAAAACCTGATAACTGATTTTCGGTTCGGCTTGAATGACGACCGCCTCCGGATCGGCGAAGGTCTTGCCCGCGCGCTGCTTCACTTCCAGCAGTTTGCGCGAAAGTCCGGCGAGATCGTACTCGCCGTTTCCACTCACGGGCAAGGCCGGGCCACTCATCGCCATTTCTTCCGGCGACGACACGGCGCTGGCCACGTAAAACCCCTTGTCCGTAATCGTCACCACGAGATCCAAATGGCGCTCATTCTCTTTCGGCAAACCGGTAGCGCTTTGCGCCACGCCGGACGCGCCCGCGGCCGGCGGCAAGTTCAGCTCGATCACGCCGATCTTCGCGAACTGCGCATTGGCGAGCAGCAGCGGGATCAACACGGTGATCACGTCGAGCAACGGATTGAGATTCAACTCCGTGTTCACTTCCGTTTTATGACGACGCAGAGAAGGTTTGAAAGCCATGCTTATTTATTCCTGGTTAAAAGATTGATCAACTTCACGGTGTGTTCGTCGATCTCGTCGATAATCTTCGCGGTCTTGTTGTACAAAAACGTGTAAAGCAAAACCGAGGGAATGGCCACGACCAAACCGCAGAACGTCGCCGTCATCGAGGCGCTGATGCCCGCGGCCAGCATGCGCGCTTTTTCCGCGGCGTCAATGCCCGCGGACGACACGGCTTTGAAGGAGATGATGAAGCCATAAACGGTTCCCATCAATCCAAGCAACGTGGCAACGTTGGCAAACGAGGACAGATAGTTGGTGCGTTGGTGCAAGCCCGGAATGATTTCCAGCGTGCATTCATCCACGCTGTTTTGAATCGCGCGAAAATCGACTTGCTCGTTTTCCGCGACTTTGCGCAGGCTCGCGCCGACGACGCGCGGCAACGCTTTTTGCGGCGCGGCATCGCACAAGGCGAGCGCTTGTTTGATTTCGCCCGCATTCACCAGCTTGCGAATCTCCGACATAAACTTGGGCGCATTGACGTTGGAGCGCACCATCAAAAAGTAAAAACGTTCGACTGAGATCGCGATGGCAAAAGCGCCCATGATCAAAATCGCATACATAAACGAAGAGCCGTCATCGTCCCAGCGAAAGGAGTTGATCAGTTCCTGCCAAAAAGCTTCCATGAAAAGTCTCCAGTGATAAACGGTTAGTGTGGTTGAAACTTGAGGTCATATACTCGTGCCGGCGTACTTTTGCTTTATCGGCAAACCGCCTGCAACCGCGAACGAACGCGATTTTTTCTCTTCAAGAAAGTGAGCCCTCGCTCTCGGTTGTCGCTTGTTCAAATGTTACGCAAAACGATGCCCGCGCTGCGTTACGCTACGGTTTTTTCTTAGGCGGATCGGCCTTTTTCAGCGCATCCAACTTCTGCGCGCGATCGAGTTCCTCATCGACCAGCATCAAGTCTTTCGGAGCCTGTTTCAACTCGGCCTCGAAACTGCGGTCGATGAAGCGGGTTTCTTCCCATTCCGGCTTGGAGCGTTTGGAAATAATGTCCACGTTCGGCTTCTCGACCACGGCCTGAATTTCGATGGCTTCCAAATCGATCTCTTTTTCGCCGTCCAGCGGGTTTGCTTCCGGCGCATTCACTTTATTCACCGCGGGCTTGGCCGCGCGCAAGGTATCGGCGGGGGTTGCCGCGGCCGGCGTTTGCGCGGGGGCCAACGCCACCCAACCGAGGCTGAACAAACTTGCTAAAAGAATTTTACGCATGCGACATTCTCTATTGTTTGGGTAAAACACCGCGTTTGAAAATTTGGGTTTCGTCTTCCGCTTCCGCTTTTTGAGGTGTTTCACTCTGCGCTTGCCAACCCGGCAAGGTTTTCAAAAAGAGCACGGCTTCAAACGCGCCGCCGCCGCGGTTGGTGTCGCGCACTTCCACGGCAATCACGTTCGCGCCGGTGCGCAAGAAATTTCCGAGATCATGAACATGCGTCTCCAAACTATCCGGCTTGGTGGCAAGCTGTTGCGCAATGAATTCGCCGTTCACGAACAGATTGTATGCGTCGTCGGCTTGCATTTGTATTTGCGCCGCCACCGGCAGGCCGCGAATCTCAAAGCTCTTGCAAAAATATGCCACGTCACTCGGTTGCGCGCTGGCCGCGCTGGAATCACGCGTCGCGCTTTGCGCGGAATCGCTCGGCGCTTGCGCCCACAAACGTTGCGCATTGTAACCGGAGAATTGTATACCCGCACTGATAGATTTTGCGGGTTGCCAGTCAGCCTTAATCTTCGCCGGCTCGGTCCAGCCCGCCGCATACTTGGTGCGCGCCTGCCACGTCGTATCCGTCGCCATGATGGTATCCGCAATGGCCAGGCCCAACTCGCCGGCGTATTTGACCGGATCGCTGCGCACCAGAGCGAGCGTGATTTTTTCCGACCAGGTATTGCGAATCGCATAGCCGCGCATGGCTTCAAACCCGGCGGCCAGCACGTCTTTTTTTCCATCAGCCAAAGCAAAAGCTTGATCTTCGAGCGCGAAGACCGCATCCTGCGCTTCTTGCTTGCCCTCTAGTTTGAATTTTTCTTCGAAAGCGCGACGCTCATTGTTGGCCACAGTCGCGAGCGAGTCGTACGTGCGCGAAGCGAGAAACGCAAAGGCCAGCATTTGATCGTGCGTTTCCGCCAAAGCTTCGGGCCGGATCGCGCTCTTTTGCGCTTGTTGCAAAGTGCCGACGTACGTTTGCAGCGCGGTCTTCGCGAAGTTGCGGCTGAAGTCCACGGCATTCGACATCTCGTCTTGCCATTCGAGAATCTGCACGTCGTTCGCGGCCACGGCGCGTTTGTAGTTTTCCAGATCGCCGGCATATAGCGCCAAGCTTTGGCGCGCCAGCTTCGCATATTCTTGCGCGAGCGCATTGTTCGTTGCGACGATCCTGCTGCGCGATTGCTCCATCCACAAACTTTGAATTTGGAGCGAATCGCACTCTTGAATATTGCGCTGATGCGCGCGCGTAATCTGCACCACCACGGGCTGCACGAATTTGCTCAACAGTTGCAGGCGAAATTCAAACAACGCGACACGCGACAAATTCTCCGGCGCCGGCGCGCTCAACAGATTTTGCATGGACTCGTGGTTCAACTCCGCGACGTC
>CAYNDW010000423.1:0-5983 GCA_964395375.1 uncultured Cytophagia bacterium | reverse complement strand
TCGATGGCAACTGCTACCTGCTCGCTGATTCGCTGCGCGATCTTCCCGGCTGGCCGAAATTTTCACGCAACGGTTTTTTTTCTTCGCCGGCTTTGTGGGATATTGATCGTGACGAGACGCCGGAAATTTTTATCGGCAGCAATAACGGCGCGCTCCACGGCTGGCGCTTTGACGGCACGAATATCAACGGCTTTCCGATTGCTTTAGAAAAACAGATTTGGTCCTCGCCGGTTATTATCGCGGACTCGCTCATTGCGATTGGCGGCGAAGGCAAGATGTTCGTGTTTAATCGCAACGGCAATGCGGCTGCGGGCTGGCCGCAAGAGATTCGCGGCTGGGCCGCAGCGAGTCCGGCGTGGCATAATGATCTGCTCGTCATTTCAACTTTAACGCGCGGGGAAACGAGTCGCGGCTATTTGTATGCGTGGCGTCTCTCCGGCGAAATTTATTCCGGCTTTCCCCTTCATCTCAAAATGGATTCGGACTCTTCGCCGGCATTGGCCGATTTGGATCGCGACGGCAAAATGGAAATCATTCTCGGCGATGACGCAGGCTTGTTGCACGCGTTTCGTTTGGAGGGCAACGAGTTGCCAAATTTTCCGCGCCTGATCGGCGAGGCCGTGCAAGCAAGCCCGGCCATTGCGGACCTCAATGACGACGGTGTGCTCGACATTGTCATCGGCACCACCGACGGCGCGCTGCACGTGTGGAATGCGCTCGGCGATTGCGCGCTCGGTTGGCCTGCGCGCCTCGCCGGCGGCGAGATCAACGGCTCCGCGGCCATCGCGCGCATTGCAACCGGCGAAGCGCGTATCGTCATCGGAAGCGGCAATCAACGTTTATATGCTTTTCATGCGAATGGAAAAATCGCGGAGGGCTTTCCGATTGACTGCGGCGAGGCGATCTTCTCCTCGCCCCTAATTGACGACCTCGATCACAACGGCAAACTCGATATTGTCGTGGGCGCGAACAACGGCATTCACCTCATCAAAGATCAATGGCCGGTGTTCGCAGGAGAAAGCAAAAGTTCGTGGCCGATGTTTCGACATGACACGCAACGCACCGGCGCGCTCGAATACCGGCATTAAGCAAAACGATAACCGGCAAAATCATTTTTAATCGCCTTGCCCCAACGCGGACGAGCCGCAACCCAAAAGATGAACACGGAGAAAACAGAGTCAACAGAGAAGGTCATGTATGGAAAATTCTTTTAGCTTTGTAAGCTCCGTTTACTCTGTTTGCTCCGTGTGAAAAATCTTTTTTTTTGCAACGAATGATCTTTTAATAGATTAAATTGTTTTGTCTCGTATCCTATCCCGCTTTCATCACTCTTTGCTAAACTTGATGAAGTAGTTGCTCCCTCAAATTCCGCCTTCACCAAGAGGAAATCATTTTAAGGAGAAAAATTATGCGTCACTCGAAAGTCCTCATCAACCTCATCATTATTTTCGCATTGTCCTGGTTGGGCTGTCAAACCACGCCCACGCCCGTCACTTTACCCGAGGTCGGCAAGAGTCTCGTAACATGGGGCGATAATCACAGCGGCCAGCTTGGCGAAGGCAGCACGGTCTCGCATCGGCCTTATGTCGGCGCGCTCAACACCACCGGGCCGTGGCACACAATCGCAGCGGGCGGGAGCCATTCTTTGGCGCTCAAGATTGACGGCACGGTTTGGGCGTGGGGTGAAAACGGCAAGGGCCAGCTTGGCCTCGGCACAAATAATAACGCCAATCAACCTTTCACGACGCAGATCGATCACGTCGTTGCAATTGCTGCGGGCGCGTTGCATAGTTTGGCGTTGAAAAACGACGGCACGGTTTGGGCGTGGGGCGAAAACGATGACGGGCAACTCGGCGAGGGCACGAATAACGATGCGTGGAGTCCCGTGCGCGTGCAAGCTTTCACATTGGTTCGCGCGGTCGCAATTGCCGCGGGTGATAAACACAGCTTGGCGGTTGACGGCAACGGCGAGGTGTGGACTTGGGGCAAAAATGATTTTGGCCAATTAGGCGACAGCAGCATTGTCAGTCGCTCCACGCCGGTGAAAGCGAAACAACTCATGAACGTTGTGCAAGTCGCGGCCGGCGCAACGCACAGCGTGGCGCGCAAAAGCGATGGTTCGGTGTGGGCGTGGGGCGACCGCCGCCATTTGCAATTGGGCGACGATGCGCTGGCGCAAGCGAGTTGGCTGCCGGTGCGCGTGCAATTCGGTCTGCCCGTTACGCCGCCCCAATATCTCACCAACATTGTTGCGCTGGCCGCAGGCGGCGAGCACAACTTGGTATTGAATGCGAATCACGACATGCTGGTTTGGGGCAGCGATAAATATCTTGAATCCTCCGCGATCGGCGGCGGCTATGGCGTGACGGCGCCCGACGGCACGAGGTTGACGTTCTCGGAATATCTGCAAGGCATCACGGGAAAGCTGTTAGCGATTAGCGCGGGCACGCATCACAGCTTGGCGCTGACGGAAGAGGGACGCGTGTGGTCATGGGGGCGCAATGATCAAGGCCAACTCGGCGATTCGACAGTGATCGATCCGTTTGGCGTGTTTGCGGTCAAAGCGCTGCGCGGAGCGAAAGCGATTGCAGCGGGCGGCGGACATAGTCTCGCGCTCGTTGCGCCGGTGCTGCAGGTCGATAAAGCCGCGTTGAGTTTCGGCAATGTTCAAATCAACAACAGCGTGACGTTAACCGTGATCGCAAGCAATGCGGGCGTAATTCCGGTCAACA
Organism: uncultured Cytophagia bacterium; assembly: GCA_964395375.1. Taxonomy (GTDB): domain Bacteria; phylum Zhuqueibacterota; class Zhuqueibacteria; order Zhuqueibacterales; family Zhuqueibacteraceae; genus JABWAN01. The sequence continues at coordinate 3,251 of CAYNDW010000423.1, read as the reverse complement.
TCAACAGCGTCGTTATTAGCGGCCCGGCGGAGTTTTCCGTAGCGCCCGGTTGCGCGATTCCACAGCAGCTTGCCGTGGCGGCGAGCTGCACGCTGCAAGTAACATTTCGCCCAACGAGCCTCGGCAATCGCACCGCAAAGCTGTTGCTCAACAATGATTCGCCGATGACCGATCTCGAAGTCACGCTTGCCGGCAACGGCGTGCAGTGATTTCGGTGATGCTCTCGGAGCACAAAAGAGGTTACACTTCGCACCGCTATTTAGGAGAATGAACCATGAGCCGCTGCGTTATCACCTCGCTCGTCCTGCTTTTCGCTAGCGCTAATTTCGCGCAAACTTCAACTCAACCCGCGTGGCAAGCACAACAGAGCGGTTTGATTTCGTCTCTGCGCGGATGCAGCGCGGTCAATGCGCAAGTTGCGTGGATCAGCGGCACGAACGGCAAATACGCGCGCACGATTGACGGCGGTCGCACGTGGCAAGCGGACTCCATCGTCGGCGCGAGCGCGCTTGATTTCCGCGACGTGCAAGCGTTCGATGCCAACATCGCCTATCTCATGAGCGCCGGGCCGGGCGACCGTTCGCGCATTTACAAAACCGTGAATGGCGGAAAGAATTGGACATTGCAATACACGATGCAAGATTCTTCTGGCTTTCTCGACGGCTTTGCTTTTTGGGATAAAAACAACGGCGTCGCGTTCGGCGATCCAATCGCGGGCCGGATTTTTATTTTGACTACAAACGACGCGGGCAAAATTTGGCAACGTCTCGCAACGGAAAACGCGCCGCAAGTGGTCGAGGGCGAATACGCGTTTGCCGCGAGCGGCACGAGCATCGTCGCGCAGGGCAAGAGTCACGTGTGGATCGGCACCGGCGGAAAAGCCGCGCGTGTGTTTCATTCCGCAAATCGCGGCAAAACGTGGTCGGTCGCGAATACGCCGATGGTGAGCGGCACGGAGTCCGCGGGCGTGTTCTCGCTCGCGTTTCGCGATGCGCAGCACGGCATTGCCGTGGGCGGCGATTATCGCAAAGAAAAAGAAGTGCTCGCCAATGTTGCGCGCACGGAGGACGGCGGCAAGACGTGGACGTTGGTTCCGAATCAAACCGTGCCGTATCGTTCGTGCGTTGCGTATGTGCCGCACGAGGGAAAATTTTTGCTCGTTGCCGTCGGGCCCTCGGGCACGGATTATTCGTTGGATGAAGGCTTGACGTGGAAGCATATCGGCGCGGCGGGCTATCACACGATGAGCATCGGCGGGTCGGTGGAATCCATTTGGGCCGCCGGCGCGGAAGGAAGAGTGGCGAAGCTTGAGTTCAAGCAATAGCTTTATTCTCCCACGAAAAAAATGTTTTTCACTTTCGTGGGACTTCCATTTTTGTGGGAGGAAGAAAGAACGCGTTTACGCAAGGTGGGCCGTTCAGGAGCGCCCCACCTTGTCCTGTCATCCTGAAAGGAACTTCCATACGCCGGACGAGCCGGAGCCTATCAAAAATTCCAACGGATAAAAGCGGCCAACGGTTTCGACTTTGTTAGCAGTTGGCCGCTTTTATCTGTTGGAGAAAAATCTTTGCTTTTCCTGCGTCGAATCGAGTCATTAGAAACTAGTGCTGGAACAAAGCTAGTTTTGAGTTGCATGCCGAGTGCGAGGGAAGGTTCTTCCAGAATGACAGTTTGAGGACGAGCACAGCAAATTATTTCTGAAGGAATGAAGAAAGAGAATTTCAAAACAACCGATCCAACACGCGATAATACGCGCCGGCGAGCGGCAGAAACCACGGGCGCTTGCGATAGAAAAAGCGCGCGGGCATGGGCAATTCAAAAAACGGAAAATCGTCCGTGTTTGCGCCGCCGAGTTTTTGCGCGAGCCAATAGCCGAAGTACACACTCATCACCACGCCGTGTCCGCCATAGCCCATCGCATAGTGCAAACCGTGTTGCTCGCCGAGATGCGGCATTTGATCGAACGTGAAGCCGATAGTGCCGTGCCAGGCATAGTCGATATTCGTCGCGGCGAGTTGCGGAAACACGGAGAGCAGGTCCGCGCGCAAAATCCTCGCGGCTTCGCGATCGCTCATGGGCGTGAAGCTCGTGCGGCCGCCGAAAAGCAAACGGTCGTCGGGCGTGCGGCGAAAATAGAAGAGAAAATTTTTCGTGTCATACACCATGCGCTTCGCAGGCAACAACTCTTCCGCGAGACCGCGCCCCAACGGCTCGGTCACAATGATATAACTGCCCACCGGAATAATGCGCCGCCGCAAATGGCGCAACGCGGCGGGCGTGTAGCCATTGGTAGCAACGACGACTTCCTTTGCGCGCAACAGGCCACGAGGCGTTTTCAACTCGAAACCGCTTTGCCCACGATGGCATTCTTCCACCGGCGTTGCTTCGAATAAATGCACACCGGCCACCTGCGCGCAACGCGCCAATCCGGCCACGAGCTTTGCAGGATTTAGACCCGCGCTGAGGGGATCGATCAACCCGCCATGATAAACTTTCGAGCCCAATTCACGCGCCAGCTCCGCTGCGGGGACGAGTTGTGTGTGATGCTCGAACTCTTCCCGTAAAAATTTTTGCGAGGCGATCAAGCCGTCATAGTGTGAAGGCCGATACGCCACGCACAAATCGCCGCAGCGGTAAAAGTCGCACGCGATCTGTTCTTGCTCAATTAAACTCTGCACAAATGCAAGCGCATCGAGTGACGCGCGATAAAACTTGCGCGCGCGTTCGCGGCCGTAACGTTTGACCAGTTCCTCCGGCGCGAGCTTCAAACCCGTGAGCGCCATGCCCGCGTTGCGCGTGCTCGCACCCCAGCCGATCTTTTCTTGTTCCAACAAAACCACGGCAGCGCCGCTCTTCGCCGTATGCAATGCGGTTGAAAGCCCAGTCAATCCGCCTCCGATGATGGCGACGTCGCAGTGCGCGGGCAGCATATTGGTGGTTGTCGCCTCGCAAGGAAATGTGTCGCGCCAATAAGAGAGGGTTTTCATGCAAACAAGAAAACGAAATTTGGCATTGCGCGCAAGCTTCAATTCGTGCAGCGCCGACTTCACTCTTGACTTTCGGAAAATACTTCTGCAAATACGTTTCAAGGTCGGCGCTCGCCCTCGCTTAGCATTCGGCTTTGCGCCTGAGTCGCCCATACATTCCAACTCACCTTTTATCAAAAAATAAAAAGAAAGGAACTGCCATGAGTCTCTTCAATAAGATCCTCGAGAAGCTCGGCTTCAAGAATGCTGCAGTAGAGGCAGCGC
>CAYNDW010000422.1:2362-5987 GCA_964395375.1 uncultured Cytophagia bacterium | reverse complement strand
TCGTGCTCTTGTCCAAAAATCCGAGAGGTTTGGGGACGATTCTGACGAGGTCTGAGTTTGTTATTCTCGGCTCGAAGGGACAAACGTGTTTGGTGATCTCGCGAAAAGCCACGGTCAAACCGTGGCTGAACACACACAAGGAGTGCAAATGGACTTCGACACCAAAGTAAAGCTGCACATTTACGAAACCATTGCGCGCACGACGCAGCCGCCTTCCACGCAAGAAGTCGCGGTCGCGTTGCATGCGCCGCTCGCAGAAGTGGAAACGGCTTTCGGCAATCTCCATCAGAAAAAATTGCTTGTGCCCGAGCCGAACGATCCTTCGCGCATTCGCATGGCGCCGCCGTTCTCCGGCATTGCCACCTCGTTTCGCGTTAAAGTGAATGAGAAAATCTATTACGCCAATTGTTCATGGGATGCGTTGGGCATTCCCGCGGCGCTGCATGAAGATGCGATCATCGAAGCGGAAGATGGGCACCGCGGCGAGCCGATCATTTTAGAAGTAAGAAATGGCCAACCCGTGCCGGAGCCATGCGTGTTTCATTTCGCCGTGCCCGCGGCGCATTGGTGGGACGACATTGTTTACACGTGAGCGACCATGCTCCTCTTCCGGTCGGAAGAAACAGTGCGGCAATGGTGTGCAACGCGCGGCTTGCCTGTGCGGCCCATGGTTAATCTCGAGCAGCTTTGGCATTTGGCCACGACGTGGTATGGCAATCGCTTGACAATTGAATCGCGTCGGCCTTTATCCGAAGAGATGGTGGGAATTTTCGCGCAGATCGGTTTGGAAGGAACGTTTTGGGATCCGAAGGCGAGGTGATCGTGCGTGGCACCAAGCAGAATTGAAGAACAATAATGCGGAATTATTTTCCCGGTAGGATAATTTGATAAACGTGTTTCAGATATACCGCAATCTGATGGAAGATCCAATGGGCGTCATCGTAAAATGTTTTTGCCGTAGCTTGATCATATTCTTCACAAGGCGTGACAATCGAGTCGGTTTCATGATCCCAATAAGGATACTCCGTGAGAGTGCCTTCGTTTTCTAAAATTTGGGCTTTGGCGACAATCTCTTTTATGGCGGGGTGGTCTCCATAATTCTTCTCAAAAATTTCGGAGACAAAGTGTTCGTTGGTGATGCTGATGTTTTTCAAAAACAGTGCCGCCTTGATAACCTTTTCCACGGCATGCTGGGAATGCTCAACCGATCGCGCATACTCGTTCTCGGTTAGGAGCACTTCAGCAACATGGAGATCGGAATGCGCTTCACGCAAAAACGCCAACGCCATCTGTCGCCATTTCATCGGCATCCTCCGCTAATTTCCAAACGCCGGATTGCAACTGTTTAAGCTGACCCTTTTTCATTAACGAATGAATGAACTGAATGTGGTTCGAAAAAAAGAGGTCCTTTTCAAACCAAACTTCATACGCACATGCCAATTCAATCATCAAGGGCGCACAGAAATGCACAGAAGCTAGAAATGTAGGTGGGCTGAGGAGTGTGACATCAACTGGAAGAGCTAATTCGCGCCGGATTGTGGCTGCGAGTTGCCGCCTTTTTCTAGGCGCTTTCGGGGAATCGTTAAGAACCACCAAAAGATCTATGTCTGAAAAAGCTTTGGCGGTGTGATGAACGCGGGAGCCAAACAGAACAACGGCTAGGAGCTCAGTTCCGAACCGTTGTTGTAAATAATGCAAAATATGATTTTGATAATTTATTGAAGCACTCATGATGCTGGATTCACTTTTAAAGAAGCGCAGATTTCGGCGCCAAGCAACCGTGCCGTTGTGTATGTTGTCAACCTACAAATCTCACCAAAGAAACGCAAACAAAAATTCTAACGACACAACATGCCCCTCGACTTCCTCGCTTTCGGCGCGCATCCCGATGACATCGAACTCGGCTGCGCGGGCACACTGATTAAACTCGCACGACTCGGCTATCGCACGGGCGCGATTACCCTCACGCGCGGCGAGAGCGGCACGCGCGGCACACCGGAAATTCGCGCGCGCGAGTTTGAAATGGCGGCGCAGCGCATGTTGCTCACGCAGCATCGCACGCTCGATATCCCAGACGCGGCGATTGCGGAGACGCAGCTCAACAAGCTCAAGCTGGTGGCCGCGATCCGCGAGTTGCAGCCGCGCCTTGTGGCAACCGTGCATTGGCAAGCGCGGCATCCCGATCACATTCACACGTCCAACCTCGTGCGCGATGCGGCGATTCTTTCGGGACTCAAGAATCTCGATCTGTCGCTGCTGCTCGAAACGTCATCGTCTGCTGCTGAACAGAACGCGATTTCGGCTTTGCCAGCATGGTATCCATATCGCGTGCTCTTCTTTCCCGAGCGCTACGAAGTGCCGATCAGTTTTGTCGTCGATATCAGCGACACGTTCGAGCAAAAGATGGCGGCAGTGCGCAGCCACGAATCGCAATTTCACGGCGCGAACATGGCGCAATATGGCGAGGCGCAAACCATGCTCACGCGCCCGGAGTTTCTCGAATTTATCGAGCACCAAAACCAACGCTGGGGCGATATGATCGGCGTGAAATACGGCGAGGCGTTTTATATCCGCGAAGTCGTGCGCGTGGATGATCCGGTGGCGGCGTTTGGCTCGTGGTGCGAGCATGCGTTTCCGTGAGATCGATAAAAATGCGAGCGCGGATTTTTTGAAAAAAGTACAGATCAAAAGCGAGATTATAAAAAACTCTCTTTTTCATTGAATAGGAAAAATCGCATGAAATTTAAAGGCTCGTTATTGCTCGCATTGTGCGTCGGAGGCGGATTTCTGTTCGGCGCTTTTTATCAAGAGAAGAAAGAAACGCCGCTCACGCGCGAAATCGTTGCCGCGGCGGAGCAGTTGTTCGGCCTACAATTCAACGAGGCCAAACGCGATTCCATGCTCGAGGATTTGAACGACAATCGCGCGAGTTATCGTAAGCTGCGCGAGTTGCACCTCAACAACAGCGTGCCGCCCGCGCTCGCGTTCAATCCCGTGCCGGTGGGTATGCTGTTCGATACGCAACGCAAGCCGTTTGTGCCGAGCGCGGCAAAGCAACTCGCCGTGCCCGCGAATCTCGAAGAACTTGCGTTCGCTTCGATTGGCGAACTCGCCAAGCTGCTGCGCACGCGCAAGATCACTTCCACGCAGCTCACGCAGATGTATCTCGCCCGTCTGAAAAAGTATGGGCCGAAACTCGAATGCGTGATCACGCTCACCGAAGAGTTGGCGCTCAAACAAGCCGCAGCCGCTGACGCAGAGATTGCTCGCGGCAAATATCGCGGGCCGTTGCACGGCATTCCGTATGGTGCAAAAGATTTGCTCGCGGCGAAAGGTTATAAAACCACGTGGGGGTCGGTTCCTTACAAAGAACAAGTCATCGAGCAGAACGCGACGGTGATTCAACGGCTCGAAGCCGCGGGTGCAGTGCTCGTCGCGAAGTTGACGCTCGGCGAGTTGGCTTGGGGCGACGTGTGGTTCGGCGGGAAGACGCGCAACCCGTGGAATCTCGAACAAGGTTCGAGCGGTTCGAGCGCCGGCTCCGCTTCGGCAACTGCGGCGGGATTGGTTGCGTTCGCCATCGGCTCGGAAACTTACGGCTCCATCGTTTCGCCTTCGACGCGTT
>CAYNDW010000422.1:0-2352 GCA_964395375.1 uncultured Cytophagia bacterium | reverse complement strand
CCGACTTATGGCCGCGTGAGCCGCGCGGGCGCGATGGCGTTGAGTTGGACCATGGACAAGCTCGGGCCAATCTGCCGCACCGTGGAAGATTGCGCGCTCGTGTTCCATGCGATCTATGGGCCGGACGGGCTTGATCAAACCGTGCTTGATTTGCCGTTCAACTATAATCCGAAAGTGAAACTCAGCGCGCTGCGCATTGGTTATTTGGAAAAAGATTTCGCAAACGATTCGACCTTCCGCGCGACGAATGAGGCGACTCTCGCAAAGCTGCGCGAGTTGGGTGCGGCGTTGATTCCCATCGCGCTGCCCAATCTGCCGGTGGATGCGATCAACATCACACTCGGCGCCGAAGCCGCGGCGGCGTTTGATGAACTCACGCTTTCGGGCAAAGATGATTTGCTCGTGCGGCAAATTAAAAACGCGTGGCCGAATGCGTTTCGCTCCGCGCGGTTTATTCCGGCGGTGGAATTTATTCAAGCCAACCGCGCGCGTTATCTGCTCGTGCAGGAAATGGCGAAGCTCATGCAAGATATTGAGGTCTACGTTGCGCCTTCATTTGGCGGGAACAATCTATTGCTCACGAATTTGAGCGGGCACCCGTGCGTGGTCGTGCCGAATGGCTTCAATGAAAAAGGCAGCCCGGTGAGCATTACTTTTGTGGGCAGATTGTATGGTGAAGCCACGCTGCTCGCGGTCGCGAAAATTTATCAAGACGCGACGGATTTTCATTTGAAGCAACCGGCAATGAAGTTCTGACGGTGCTATTGGCCGATTGCCTGCGTGAGAAGTTGTAGCGCAACCCTCCAGGCCTCTTCAAACAAAACTTTCGTGGACGCGGGAACAAGATACTCAAGATTGTCCCGCCAGTTGCTCTCGTATTCTCTCCGCTTATTCGTGACTTTCGCAAGGTTGAGACGCGAAGGGTCAAGGTCTTTGGCTAGACATTTCTTGGGAAAAGCCTGAACCACGGCGGCGAGGTCAATGTTGCGCTGTGAGAGCATATAGAGATCGTAAACGTCTCGCGCGATCGCCCACTTGCGTTGACCGGAAAAGGCGCGTAGTTTTTCGCTGCAGATTTCTTCAAGCCCATAAACTTTTAAGGAAACTTTTGGCAACTCCGGCTTATCGGAATAGAGATGAATGATTGGTAAAGTCGGCGGCGGGAAGCAAAGTTCTTCTTCATGATTCACATGAATGCGTAGCGAACGCGGCGTGCCGCCATACTGCCATGGACCTTCATAATAAATTTTCGCATCGAAAGACTCTTTGCCATAATCGTCTGCTAAGATTTCTATTTCGGCGCTTGGCGGAGAGACGCTTATTCCAAGAGCTTCCTGCATGCTGTTTTTTGCAGCATCGATGAGGTGTCGCATCATGGGCGCACGCAAAGGCGTGATGGCGGTGAAGTCAAGGTCTTCGGAAAATCTATACTCCGAGAAATAACATTTGCGAAGCGCGGTGCCGCCTTTAAAAATCCAGCCCGACTGAACCTCCGGCTGCAGCGCGAGATAATGCAAAAAGCAGCCGAGCACATAATCATGATCTACCACGGGCGGGCCAATCTCCAAAGATTCCGCCAGCCGGCGCACCTCCGCAACGGTTATCATTTAATCTCCGGCATTCACCAAAATTTTCCAGCGCGTTGAAATTTTTCCATTCTTGTTGCCCGAAGGCAGCAGCGGGCTAATTCCCGCGGTCAAGCCTTTTTGCCACAGTGCAAGCACCCGCTTGGCTTCTTCCGGAAGTTGTGGTACGAGCGTTTCAAAAAGATAGCCGAGGCGTTTTTTTACGGCGCCATTCGGAAAACGCGCCGCGTATTCGTGCAATCGCTTCCAGGAAATCTCACGCACGCTCTCGCTGACGGCCTTTGCGAGTTCCTCAATCGAACCGCTTCGTGCAATGTCATCAGCACAATCGATCAGCGTTTTTTCTTTGTCCGTCACTTGATAGGCTTTCCCATGGCGCCACTCTTTTTTAAAACCGTAAAATTTTTGTTTGGCAACCGTGACATATTCATACTGCACCCCAAACACAAGCTGCCCAAGATTTTTTTTCCTTTGTGTTGTCTGAATGTATATGATACGAGGAATCTGTTCGGTCCAATTCCAATGACGGATGGCGCTCCAATAAGCAATGACGGCGGGCTGAACCAACGCTCCAGCGATGAGGTAAGTATCCTCACTCCACTTTCTTTCAACGCCGGCTTCTAACGGAATAATGACGTATTTTCCGCGTTCGATTCGTGCGAGCCAGCCTTTCTTCTCGAGTTGATACAGCTTCTTTCTGGCCATTGCTCCACTGCCCCAAAACTCTAAGGCGGTTGCAATATCGAACTGCCGGTTGGCATCCGAG
>CAYNDW010000421.1:839-6010 GCA_964395375.1 uncultured Cytophagia bacterium | reverse complement strand
CTCGGCAAAGGCGTGGAGCAAACGCTGCCCGCGACATTGCTGTTCGATCATCCCACGCTTGAAGCGCTCGTCAATCACCTCGGCAAGAACGTGCTCAAGTTGGAAAGCGCTATGGCTGAGAATGAAGCGGCTGTGACAAACGGCAAAGCTGCTCTTGTTGAAAAAGAAGCGGAGTTGGATGAGCTTTCGGAAGACGAGATGGCCGCGTTGTTGGAGGAGAGGTTGGGAGAGGTTTGATCGTTTGGATGATTGGAGTGTTGGAGTGTTGGGAAAGTCGGACTTGCGCCTCTCTCGGTCTGTCATTCTGAAAGAATCTTTTTGAGCACTCGGCAGTGCCTCCAGCGAGTAAAAAGATTCCTGCTGAATGACATGCGAGGAGGAAAAGCGTGATCTACAATTCGCTCGAAGTAGTAATTGAGAGCGTGCATTTGCAAATCCGACTTTACCCGCGATCAATATAGCTCAAATCGAGCATAACGGCAATTTTTTGTTTTGAAATTTTTCTGACAAGTAACCGGAACATACATGAGCACCCCTCCCTCCAAAGACCATCGCGACTTACTCAAGCGCGCGTTGCTGAAAATCGACAACCTGCAAGCGCAGCTTGCGCAACAGCACGAGCCGATTGCCATCATCGGCATGAGCCTACGTTTTCCCAATGGCGCGAACGATCCCGAAAAATTTTGGCAGCTCCTGCGCGAGGGCGTGGATTGCATTACGGAGATTCCCGCGAGCCGTTGGAACGTGGAGGACTATTACGATCCCGATCCCGCTGCGCCCGGCAAAATGTACACGCGCTGCGCGGGCTTCATTGATCACGTCGATCAATTCGATCCGCAATTTTTTAGCATCGCGCCGCGTGAAGCGCAGAGCATGGATCCGCAACAACGCTTGCTGCTTGAAGTCGCGTGGGAAGCATTGGAGGCTGCGGGCCAGGCACCGAACAAACTCGGCGGCACGCGCACCGGTGTTTATATCGGCATCAGCGGCAGCGACTACGCGCATCTGCATACCGTGAACGGCGGCGCGGAGAATATCGACACCTATTTCGGCGCTGGTGTGGCGCACAGCATTGCCTCGGGCAGAATTTCATACGTGCTCGGCTTGCAAGGCCCTAGTGTGTCGGTGGATACCGCGTGCTCGGCCTCACTCACTGCGGTGCATCTCGCGTGTCAAAGTTTGCGCGCGGGCGAAACCGAAATGGCGCTCGCCGGCGGCGTGAATGTGATTCTCACGCCTGAAGGCATTATCACCGCCTCGCAAGCGCGCATGCTTTCGCCCGAGGGCCGCTGCAAAACGTTTGATGCCTCGGCCAACGGCTATGTGCGCGCCGAAGGCTGCGCGATCATCGTGCTCAAACGTCTCTCTGATGCCATTGCACAGGGCGACAACATTCTCGCACTCATTCGCGGCACCGCGGCAAATCAAGACGGGCGCAGCGGCGGACTCACTGCGCCCAATGGCGAAGCGCAACAAGCCGTGATTCGCGCCGCGCTCGCGAATGCGAAGCTCAAGCCCGAAGATATTTCTTATCTCGAAACGCACGGCACCGGCACCGCGCTTGGCGATCCGATTGAAGTGCAAGCGCTTGGTGTGGTGTTTGGCGCGAGCCATTCGAAAGCGAATCCGCTTTTAATCGGCGCGGTGAAATCCAATGTCGGCCATCTCGAAGCCGCGGCGGGCATTGCCGGTTTGATTAAGACTATTCTGGCGTTGCAACATGGGGAACTGCCGCCGAGTTTGCACGTGCAAAAACTGAATCCGCACATCGCGTGGGATAAATTGCCGGTGCAAATCACAACCGAGTTGACGCCGTGGTCTTCTAATAAAGAGCAGCGCCTAGCGGGCGTAAGCTCGTTCGGTTTTAGCGGCACGAATGTGCACGTGATACTGCAAGGAGCCAAAAAAGAAGACGAGGCGAAAGAGCCGACTAGCGACGGGCAACATGCGAAGAATAATTTGCTCTGCCTCTCTGCCAAAACTGAAGCAGGCTTGCGTGAATTGGCGTTGCGATATGAACGGCATCTCGCCTCGCATAGTAATTCCCCCCTGGAGGATGGTGTTGCTCATAACTTCGCAAACATTTGCTTCACGGCGAACACCGGCCGCGCACACTTCAATCATCGTCTTGCGCTGTTGGCGGAATCATCGGAGCAGGCGCGCGCGCAACTCGCGGCGTTTGCGCAAGGAGAAACTTCGACGCGCGTGCAACATGGTAAAATTGAAGACGGCCAGCGCGCGGAAGCGGCGTTTCTTTTCACCGGGCAAGGTTCGCAGTATCTCAACATGGGCAAGCGGCTATATGAAACGCAGCCCGTGTTTCGCGCGGCTTTGGATAAATGTGACGCGCTGCTGCGGCCTTATCTTGAAGTGCCGCTGCTTGCGGTTCTATATGATTCCCCCCTTGAGGGGGGCCAGGGGGGTGTTGATGGCGACATAAAAATTGTTGATGCCGTTGCGGATGCAAAGCACACCCCCCTAACCCCCCTCAAGGGGGGAATTGCTGTGAGCAACGAGCAACGAGCAACGAGCAACCAGCAACCAGCAACGAGCAACGAGCAACCAGCAACCAACCTCCTCGATCAAACTGCCTACACGCAGCCCGCGCTCTTTGCGCTCGAATATGCGCTCGCGGAGTTGTGGCGTTCGTGGGGCATTGTGCCGAGCGCGGTGATGGGCCATAGCGTCGGCGAATACGTGGCCGCATGCGTGGCCGGCGTGTTTAGTTTGGAAGACGGCTTGAAGTTGATTGCCGCGCGCGCGCGTTTGATGCAAGCCCTGCCGGCGAATGGCAGCATGGCCGCGGTGTTTGCCAATGAAGAAGCGGTGCGCCAAGCAATCATGCCGTATCTTGATAAAGTCGATATTGCAGCGATCAACGGCCCAACCAATATCGTCCTCTCCGGCGAACGCGAAGCGGTGCATAAAATCTTGCGCACACTCGAGAGCGAAGGCCTCAAACATAAACCGCTCGCGGTCTCGCATGCCTTTCACTCGCCGTTAATGGAGCCGATGCTCGACGAGTTCGAACGCGTCGCGAGTGAAGTGCAATACTCTGCGCCGCGCATTCCGTTGGTTTCGAATGTCACGGGGCAGTTCGTGGCAGATGATGAAATCACCAACGCACAATACTGGCGCAAACACGTGCGCGCCGCCGTGCGCTTCGCCGAGGCGATGACGATGCTGCACGAGCGAGGCTATAAAATATTTGTGGAGATCGGGCCTACGCCAACGTTGTTGAGCATGGGCCAACGTTGTTTGCTCGAGGAAGCGCGAAGCACATGGCTGCCCTCCCTGCGCAATGGCCGGGAGGAGGAACAACAAATTTTAGAGACGCTCGCCGCGCTTTACGGGCAGGGCGCGAATGTCGATTGGGAGCGTTTTCATCGTGAAGACTCGCGCCGCCGCGTCGTGTTGCCGACGTATCCGTTTCAACGGCAGCGCTATTGGGTGAAGGCGGCTGGTCGGGCGAAGATAGAGGATCGAGGATCGAGGATTGAGAATAGAGGATCAATGCGTGCGAATTCGCGATCATCTCTCCTCGATCCTTCATCCTCGATTCTCCATCCTCTGCTCGGACAGCGTTTGCGTTCAGCATTGAAAGAGATTCAATTCGAAGCGCAGATCGATCTTCAGGCCCAGCCGCTGCTGCGCGAGCATCGATTTTACGGCACGCCGGTTTTTCCCGCCGCGGCTTATATCGAAATGGCGCTCGCTGCCGCGCAGGAAATTTATGGCGAGGGCCAACATGGTATCGAAGCGTGCAATATTCACGAAGCCTTGCTGTTGCCCGAAGATGAAACGCGTTTGCTGCAATTCATCTTTACGCCCGAGACCGAGACCAACGGCGCGTTTCAGATTTTTAGCGCGCAAACAAGCTCCGAGCACAAGCCGGAGAAGTGGACGTTACACGCGAGTGGTGCATTGCGCGTGCTGGCGCAGACCGAGCTTGCGCGAATAGATTTGCCCGCACTGCAACAACGCTGCGCGCGCGCGCTCGAGGTGCAGGCGTTTTATGAAAAATTCAAAGCGGTCGGCGTAGAATACGATTCGAGTTTTCAAAGTGTCGCGCGGCTCTGGCAAGGCGAGCAAGAAGCGCTCGCGGAAATTCGATTGGCGGAAGAGGGCGCAAACGCATTTCGTTTTCACCCCGGTTTGCTTGATGCCTGCTTCCAGCTCTTAGGCGCGGCGATTAAAGATGAAAAGCAATCTGCGCAAGAAGCCAAAGTTTATATGCCCGTGGGCTTCGATCACATGGAAGTTTATCGCGATCGCGTGCAACAGTTTTGGAGTCATGTGCAATTGCATGCGAGCGAAACTTCCGAAACGCTGCGCGGCGACGTCTTTCTGTTTGATGAAAGCGGCGAACTGATTGCCAAGATTGTGAGCTTGCGCTTCAAACGCACGAGCGCCGCGACATTGGCGCGCGCCAATCAAAAAGCCGCGGGCGAATGGCTCTATGAAGTGCAATGGCAGGAACAAGCATTGCGCGAAGTCGCGGAGAGCAAAAGCGGAAAACTGCTCCTCTTTGCCGAAGAGAACGACTTAAGCACGGCGCTCGCGCAGCAGCTTGCACCACAAAAACTGGATGCCGTTGTCGTGCGCATGAGCGCAAACTACGCGCGCGTTAGTGAAAATGAATGGCAGGTCAACCCTGCGCGACGCGAGGATTTTGTGCAACTGCTCGACGAAGTTTTTTCTTTTGAGGAAGAGGCTGTCGCAGTTGTGCATGCGTGGAGCCTTGAGGCGCGTTTGACCGATGCGCATTCCGCTGAGGAAGTGCTCGCCGCGGAGAAAATGATTTGCGAAAGCACGTTACATCTCGTGCAAGCGCTCGCGCAACGCAACTGGTCGAGCCCGCCACGACTGTGGCTGCTCACGCGCGGCGCGCATGCGGTGGGGGAAGAATTTTTTTTATTGGAGTATGCACGAACTAATTCCCCCCTTGAGGGGGGCCAGGGGGGTGTTGTTGATGCCGTGAAGAATTTTGATAACGCAAAGCACATCCCCCTGAATCCCCCTTCAAAGGGGGACTCACAATATTCCCCCCTTGAGGGGGGTCAGGGGGGTGTTGCTGGTGACATGAAAATTTTTGATGACATGTCGCATGCGAAGAACATCCCCCTGAATCCCCCTTCAAAGGGGGACTCACAATATTCCCCCCTTGAGGG
>CAYNDW010000421.1:0-739 GCA_964395375.1 uncultured Cytophagia bacterium | reverse complement strand
GAAATTAGTGTGTGAAAATTCCCCAAGCACAACCATCTCGCCCGTGCAAACTTCATTGTGGGGACTAGCCAATGTCATCGCATTGGAGCATCCGGCATTGCAATGCAGCCGCATCGATCTCGCGCCGAATGCAAACGCGGCGCATGAAGCCGTGCTCGTGCTCAACGAAATTTTTGCCAACACCCGCGAGACGCAAGTCGCTCTGCGAAATAACCGACGCTTCGTCGCGCGCGTAATGCCCGCCGCAGCAACGAGCAACGAGCAACCAGCAACCAACAACCAGCAACGAGCAACCAGCAACCAACAACCGATCAAACTCGAAATCCACCAACGCGGCATGCTCGAAAATCTTAAACTCGTGCCGCAAACGCGACGCGCGCCCGCACGCGGCGAAGTGGAAGTGCGCGTGTTCGCCACGGGTTTGAATTTTCGCGACGTGCTCAATGTGTTGGGCATGTATCCCGGTGACCCCGGACCGCTGGGCAATGAATGCGTCGGCAAGATCGTCGCGCTCGGCGAAGACGTGCGCGAGCTCCAACTTGGCGATCATGTCATGGTGCTCGCCGCGGACTCGTTCGCGAGTTACGTTACGAGCGACGCGCGTT
Source organism: uncultured Cytophagia bacterium (assembly GCA_964395375.1). Classification (GTDB taxonomy): domain Bacteria; phylum Zhuqueibacterota; class Zhuqueibacteria; order Zhuqueibacterales; family Zhuqueibacteraceae; genus JABWAN01. The sequence continues at coordinate 134 of CAYNDW010000421.1, read as the reverse complement.
TCGTGCTGCCCATGCCCAAGGCTCTCGGCTTCGAAGAAGCGGCGACGTTGCCCATTACATTTTTGACGGCGCACTATGCGCTCAATCACCTCGCTCAGATGCAACGCGGCGAGCGCGTGCTGATTCACGCGGCT
>CAYNDW010000420.1:0-6021 GCA_964395375.1 uncultured Cytophagia bacterium | reverse complement strand
TAAATCGGTAACCTCCTCCACGAGTTGTCATTCAGAAGGAATCTTTTTACTCGCCGGCGATACTGCCCAGTGCTTAAAAAGATTCCTTCTGAATGACACGGCACTGGGGCGCGTACTTGATTACCGAATTTGATCGTCAAAGTTCATTAGGAACCGTTTGTTAATAAAACATGGGCGCCTAAAGGCGCTACTACGAATCTTCTTTTTATAACCACTCACCGCGCGAGCACGACGTAGCCGTTCGCCACGTTCTTGCCGCGGTCTTGCAGCGAGTACAAATAAATTCCCGGCGGCAATGGGAAACCGTTGCGATCATGCCCGCGCCAATAGAACACGCCGGAATGCAGATTGTCTTCTTGCAAAACGGCGAGGCCGTCAACGTCGAAAATGCGCAAGGCGGGCGCGCTCAAACCCAACGTGGAAAAATTAAACTCCACCGCGTCGTTGTAGCCGTCTTCGTTCGGCGTGAAGGGATTGGGCCGCGCGCTAAACTCGCGCACGAGCGGCGGGGCAATTTCCACAAACAAGCTTTGCTGATTGTTGTTCTCCGAAAGCTCGGGAATGCGATTGTCGTCATCCACGCGCATGATGATTTCATGCTTGCCGGCCGCGCTGAAACGCACCGCGGTGGTGAGCTGCGCAGTTTGTTCGGCGCGCAAACTCGCGAGCGTCGTGTCTCGCACCGTTGCGCCATTGACTTGGAAACGCACGCGCACCGGCTGCGTGATCGCGTCCAAACCGTTGCGCACTTCGCCGACAATGTTCGCGAGCGCGCCGGCGCGCAGTTCGCCGAGCGGGCGCAAACTCTCCGCGATTAAATCATAAACCGGCGCTTCAATCTGAAAAGAAAATTGCTCGCGTGGCATCACGTTCGGCGGCGCGGATAAATCTTGCGCAACAATGCTCACGCTCACGGTTTGGCCTTTGAGAAAAGGCGTGGCGGGTTGATAAAGCGCGGTCAAATCGTGGATCGAGCCGGCGAGCCGGGGTTTGACGTTCGCGCCGTTGATATTGAGCACGAGGGTATTGGAGTCAACGCCGGCGATTTCATCGCGGACGTGAAATGAAATTGCAGTCGTGGTCGCTACGCGTTGCGCCGCGCGCGGCGGCTCGAGGTCGGTAACGAAAGGCGGCGCGAGATCTTGCACCACCGTAAACGAGTAGCGCGCTTCCGGCATAGTATTGGGCGGGAAAGACAAATCTTGCGCGCGAATGCTCACGGCCACTTGTTGATGCAATTGCAACGGCTGCGGCGGTTGATAGCGCACGAACAGCGCTCGCGGCGTTCCGCTGATTTGCGGCTGCACGCGATTGCCATTCACAACGAGCCGAATGGAATCGGCATTGACTCCGGCAAGCTCATCGCGCAGATAAAATGAGATCGCGGTATTGGGCGCAGCTTGCAAAGCGTCGCGACCGGGTTGCAAGTCGGTGAGCAGCGGCGGCGCGCGATCTTCCACGATGGCGAAGGTGTATTGCTCTTCGGGCATTTCATTCGGCGGCTGCGCGCGATCGCGTGCGCGCACAACGACGCGCACTTCTTCATTATAACGAAACGGCGAGGCGGGTTGATAATCTAACCGCACGCGCTTTTCATCAAACCAAAAAAGCTTTTTGGCAACAGGCACGCCGTTGACCAACATGACGAGCGCCGAGGTGTCAACGCCGGCGCCCTCGTCGAGCACTTCGAGGCTGATCGCGGTTTCGGGCAAAACATTGTGGCCGCCCGCGGCGGGATTGTGCGCGCGGGTGAAGGGCGGAATGGCATCAATCAAAGCGGCTTTGATTTGCAAAGTCAAAGTATCGGAAGCCGCGAACGTTGCGCTGCGTCCATGCACGACGAAACGATAGTCGCCGGCGAGCAGTGTGTTGCGCGTGGCAAAGCCGAGATGCGCGCTCTTGCCCGGCAACGCGCGCGCGGGCGTAAATGTGGCGGCAAAACCCGGCAGCGTGGGCCACAATTCTAAAGCGACTTCTTCGTTGAAATTTCCTCGGCTTTGAATCTGCACGCGCACGAGCGCACTATCTCCCGCAACCAGGCTTTGCGTCTTAGGCGCAAGCGCGAGCGCGAAGCCGGGACCGAAACACGAGGGCGCTTCGAGCATGCGGGTGACGGCATTGCCGGGCGCATCGTCGGCGAGCACTTCAACTTGCACTTGAAAAGCAACGTCGGCATTTGCGCACTGCGCCCGCACTTTCCACGTCGTCGCGCCGCTCGCGCGTGCGGCGAGATCGCGCGGCGTGAGTTCTTTTATCGCGCTTTCGCCCGCGACCAATTGCAATCCGGTGGGCAAGAGCAAACGCGCGCGAACGTTGTGCGCCGTGGCAAAGCCGGTGTTGGTGACGAACGCGCTCACGCTGAACGGATTCGGCGTAAGAGTATCGCCTTGCACCAGTAAGCGCGCGGGCGCCAGCACGGATAGCGTCAACGCATCGGTGCGGCTCGTAACTTCGCCGAGGCCATAGTATGTTCCCAGCACGCGGCTTTCGCCGGGCGCTAGGCGCATGGGATTCCAACGCAAGAGCACGGCGCTATCATTATATGGCACTGTGCTGCGCGCGTAATCCCATTGCGCTTTGCTGAGATTGACCCAATCACCGATGGCGATAAAATCCGGCGGTGTAGCCGCCGCGCCCGTGAGCGTGAATTTGGCAACCAAGCCCGGATCCGGCGGCAGTTTTTCAAAGGCCTGCAAAAAATCGGGGATGCTATCGCCGTGAAAAACGACTTCGTCATCGCGATAGCCGTAGTTCGTGAGAAAAGGCGTTTTATCGTTGTCGTTGACTTTGGTGTCCAACTCCAACAACATGCCGACTTCGTGGGCATTGTTTGTGGGATTGGTGAGCACATATTGCAGGAAAAGAGCGCCGGTGGAATCGCTGTATTGTTCGGGGCGCAATCGTTGTTCAAGCCGCAGCCCCTCAAAGCCATACTGGCAAACGAGTGTGCTGTCGGAGAGTAACGTCGGCGCTTGCAGCAACGTGAGGCCAGGCAAATTCGTGCGTCCGGGTTCATTGCTGTAGAGGCGGCCATCGATCCACACATTGACGTGCGAGCGATAATCCGGGTTGGGGAAATCGTAGAGCAAGGAGAGATTCTTGGCAGTGCCGATGCTGAAGAGGCCGGCGCTGTTGCTTTGCGCGGCCACGACGGGATTTTCAGTGCGTAAGTCGGGCAGAGTGGTGCGAGGCGGTTGCGCGTTGCGCGGTTGTGGCGCGCGCGTTTGTCCGTTGGCGACGGCGAGAAAAAAAATGACGAGAGCGCCCGCGAGGCGGGGCGCCACCTTCCACACTTTCCGCATCCACACTCCCTGAGAAACGTGAGTCATCCGGCCTGGAACACGCTGGGCAAGGTAAGGAAGGAACCAAAGGTCGGAGTTGGAATGATTATGATTTGCGCGCTGTTCCAAATATACAAATGTCGCTCACTTTGTCAAGCGCTAATTCCGCGCGCGTAATGCCTCAGTTCTTGGTGGAAAACGTAGCGCAGACATCTTGTCTGCAGGCAAGGATGCCTGCGCTACTCCACACGTAACTGAGGCATTCCGCGCGCGTAATCCCGTGACTCCGTGTGCTCGCGCTTCGCTTGCGGACTGCGAAAACAGTGCGCTACATTTTCCTCCGGCTTGCGCGCGCAATAAATGGGCTTGATTTAAAAGGCATGATTGGTTATCGTGAATCGCTTGCAGCAAGGCTGGCATTGCCGCTGGCGCTTTGCCGCAACCAGACGCGCAGATCGCAACCCTCCGCCGGCTAATTACGCTTACCCCGAATCCGGCGCTTCCAGTTGACGCTTTTTTGAGTACAGCATGGACAATCAAAAATCTCGCAAAAGTTCTCCCCTTTCACCGCGGCGTTTCAATGCCTCGTTGTGGTACTTCGCCGCCGCGTTCCTCATCTTTTATGCGCTGCACAGTTATTTTCTGCAAACGCCCGTGCAAACGATTTCGTATAGCGTCTTCAAAAAAATGTTGCGCGCGGATCAAATCGCTTCCTGCATCTTGGCGTTGGACGAAATTCGCGGACAGGCTAAAGTTACGTTCAAAGATTCGAGCAACGCGGCGGACAGCACCAAAGCGTTTGCAACCGTGCGGGTCTATGACCCCGACTTGGTGAAAGAACTGGAAGCGGCAAACATCCCTTACTCCGGCGATTCAGAAAACAATTGGTGGCAGCAAAGCTTTTTCTTCATCGCCATGTTTTCGTTTTTAATTTTGACGTTGTTTTGGAGCTTCGCGGCGCGGCGCATGAACCCGCAAGGCGGGCTGATGTCGATCGGCAAGAGCAAGGCGAAGATTTACGTTGAGGGCAAAATCAAAGTCACGTTCAAAGACGTGGCCGGTCTCGATGAAGCCGTCGAAGAAGTGCGCGAGGTGGTGGAGTTTCTCAAGCAGCCGGAAAAATTTAAAAGCCTCGGCGGACGCATTCCCAAAGGCGTGTTGCTGCTCGGGCCGCCGGGCACGGGCAAAACGCTGTTGGCGCGCGCGGTTGCCGGCGAAGCGGGCGTGCCGTTTTTTTCCATGAGCGGCGCGGATTTCGTGGAAATGTTTGTGGGCGTGGGCGCCGCGCGCGTGCGCGATTTGTTCGATCAAGCGCAGCAACGCGCGCCCGCGATCGTGTTCATCGACGAGCTTGATGCGCTCGGCAAAGCGCGCGGCATGAGTCCGTTCTCCAGCCATGACGAGCGCGAGCAAACGCTCAATCAATTGCTGGTGGAAATGGACGGCTTCGATCCGAACAACGGCGTGATCATTATCGCCGCGACCAACCGGCCCGAGATACTCGACATGGCGCTCATGCGCCCCGGCCGTTTTGACCGCCAAATCGTGGTCGACCGCCCGGACATCAACGGTCGCGAGGCGATTCTCAAAGTGCATGCGCAAAAAGTGAAACTCGCGCCGGAGATTGATCTGCGCGTGATTGCCGCGCGCACGCCCGGCTTTGTCGGCGCGGATTTGGCGAACATCATTAATGAAGCCGCGCTGCTCGCGGCGCGCACCGGCAAGCTGCACATCGAGCGCACCGATCTGGAAGAAGCCATCGACCGCGTCATGGCCGGTTTGGAAAAGAAAAGCCGGGTGCTGAATAAAAAAGAAAAAGAGATCGTCGCGTATCATGAGGCTGGCCACGCCATCGTCGCCGTGCTCCTGCCCGGCGTGGACCGCGTGCATCGCGTGAGCATCATTCCGCGCGGCGTCGCGGCCCTCGGCTATACGCTGCAATTGCCCACCGAAGACCGCTATTTGATGACGCGTTCGGAATTGCTCAATCGTTTGAAGGTGTTGCTCGGCGGGCGCGTGGCGGAGCAAGTAATTTTCGAGGAGGTTTCCACCGGTGCGCAAAACGATTTGGAGCGCGGCACCGCCATCGCGCGCAGCATGGTCACCGCCTATGGCATGAGCTCGAAGCTCGGCCCGCTGTATTATGCGCGCGAAAAACGCGGCATGTTTCTCGACGCGGAATTTGGCGGCGAGCAACACAGCGAGAAGATCGCCGGCGAGATCGACGAAGAGGTGCGCAAGATCGTGGAAGACGCGTATGACGAAGCGCTGCGCTTGCTCAAACGCAACCGCGCCAAACTCGAAGCGCTCGCGCAGCTCTTGCTTGAAAAAGAAGTCGTGGAGTGGGAAGAACTCACCGCGCTCATGAACGGCGAGCCGGCTCCGGCAACGAAACGCGAGCTTGCCGGTGCAACGAACGCAGCAGTCGAGAACAAAACTGCGTGAACTCCTTCGCGCTCATGCGTCAATGCAATGCACGCTTCCTCTCGACCTGTCATTCAGCAGGAATCTTTTTAAGCACCTGCATTGATCTCCAGAACTAAAAATGATTCCTGCTGAATGACAGCCTCGAGGGAGGCGGTCACCTCATTTGAAAAGCATACTTCAGAAAGATTTTCGTGGTCTCCTCGAAAGCGGTAATTCAAATCATCTGCCTTTGCTCAAGCCTTTGCGGGCCAAAAGCTTTTGGCTTTGCAGGAAGCCATTCTGATTCCTCCCATGCTCTCAAAGCGATCACTAC
>CAYNDW010000419.1:0-6024 GCA_964395375.1 uncultured Cytophagia bacterium | reverse complement strand
ACCCAGCTTTCATCATCTTCCGCTTTCTTCAAAGCCGAAAGCACCACGCCCGCCGGCTCGACGCTGACGAAGCTTTGTTGGCCGGGCAGGCTGCCCCCGTGTTGCTTCACCACGCGCGCCAAAAGCGGTTGGTTGAAATCATAACTCATTCGGCTCGCTTGCGCCTGCATCCAATCGCCGCGATGCGGGAAAAGCGCATAGCTGAAACGATACACGTTATCCTCGGCGCTGCGCGACACGGTTTCCGAGGAGCGCAGAATCGTCGTGCGCACCGTGGCCTCTTGCAGTTCGAAATTATAGCTGCCCGTATTGGCGAGCGTGAGGCCGAACTGCTCATTAGAAAGATCACACCATTTGTGCATAAGCGCAGGTTCGCCGTCCGGAGTTTGCAGCGCCACGCCAAAGGGAAGCTCCGCGTGCGCGCGCTGATTCGGAATATTGAACGGGAAAACGAGTTTTACGTTCTTGTTCGGCTCCGGCCAATTCAGCGTGTAGTGCGCTTCGAGGCGCGGGAGCGCGGCATACATCACGTACTCTTGCGTAATTTCCGCGTTGTGATATTGAAAACGCGTGCGCACGCGGCCGCGCAACGGCCCGGCTTCAAGCACTTCGGTTTTGCCGCTCGCTTTGAGCGACTCGCGCGTGCCGTCATATTCAATCGCGAGATTCGAGCCGGCTTTTTCGCCCCAAACCTCCAAGCCGCCGGCCGGCGCCGCCATCCATTCGCGGTTGAAATAATTATCCACCAAACGTTCCAGCGCGCCGCTAGTGGCATTAAGCAAAATGCTGAAGTCGCGATTGCTCATCGCAAAATTATCCGTGGCATCCACGCGCACGCGGTGTTGCGGCTCTTCGGGTTTATCCCATTGCAGCCAATAAGTTTTATAGCCGAGCGCCGGAACGTTTTCCGGCAAGAAGAGCAGACGATAGTGCATGCTTTCCGCGGTGGAATCGCGCAGAAGAATTTGCACCGGCACGCGGCCGTTGTTCGCGTCGCGGAAATAAGGCACGGGTTTGATTTCGACTTCCGGCTCTACCTTTTTCCCTTTGGGCTGAGGCTTGGGCGTTTTCTTCGGCGCGGGCGGCTCGTGTTTCACCGTAAGCTCGACTTCGACATAATCCGTGCGCGGCCAGGCCGAGGAATTATAAACCACCACCGGCGTTTCTTTTTCGCTGGGCGCTTTGGTGTTGATCGCGCTTTCGATGTGCGTCAACGCTTGATCGAGCGCGGCTTTCGCGGTTTCCGCGGCTTCGCGTTGCATGCGTTGCCCTTCGCGATAAAGCTCGGCATGCGCCGTGCCCGCGAGCAAGCTTTGCGTTTGGCTCGCGAGCAGATTGCGCCACTGCAAAGTGAATTGCGCTTGCGGATAAACGAAGCCATAAGGCTGCGCCAGGAGCGCAAAAGTCTCGGCCACGGGCAGAATCATTTCGCTATGGCGATTGCCCATTTTGTAACGCGCTTGAGTGCTCCACAAGCCGTTTTCCGTGGGGTTAATTGCTCCCCGATACACCGGCAGCGCCGGCGGCTTGCTCGTGACTTCATCAAAAAAGTTTTGCGCGAGCGTCATGCGCACCGCGGGTCGCGCGAATCGTTGTTCGCGATTCGCGGTGACGTACGCCAGATCTTCCGCAAGCCGAATGTCGCGCCCGCTCACTCTCGTGTTGCTCAAATCAATGCCATAAACGCGCAACGCTTTGGGCCAGCGAAAATTTTGTTTCGAAACGAGCGCATGCCGGCCCACGTCCCGCGTGAGCGGCGTGTTCGGCTCTTCCGGCGGGCGATAGCCGAAAATCTCGCTGCCGTCCAAACTCTGCCATTGCCATAAACGCAGCCCATTCCACGGATGATAAATAACCGCGGCGTTCATGCCGCTCTGTTTGAGCGCTTGCGGCAGATTCGCGGGATGCGCGCGCGCATTCGGAAACCACGCGAGGTTGGGCGTCACGCCAAACTTTTCTTTCAAATAACGCTTGCCATAAAGAAACTGGCGCGCCAGGCTTTCCCCGGAAATAAGACTTGCCTCGCTTTCCGCCCAATTACCGCCGACGATTTCCCAACGCTTTTGCGCCACGCGCTCTTGAATGGCTTGCAACAAACGCGGATCGCGCTGTTCCACCCACCAATACGCCGCGGCTTGGCCTTGCGTGAAATAGAAGCCGGGGTATTTTTCAATGTGCCGCAAGGCTTGTTCAAAGGCCGCGCGATATTGCTCCGCCACTTCGTTAAAGCTCGTTTGTGATTCTAACGCGAGCGGCGCGCTCGCCACCAAGCTCACGTCCGGTACTTTGTTCAAAGCCTCGGTAACTTGCGGGAGTTTGGAAGTGGCCTCGGCAATGAGTTGGTTGAGGCGCTGCACGTTGCGGCTCTTCAATGCAGCGAACATCGTGCTGTCGAGCGACTTTTGCTCCGGGCTGGGGTCGCCGCGAAACTGATGCAACAGCGTGGCGGAATTCAAATAACGCAAAAGCGCCGCATTTTCCACGGTGAGGAACAGCTTGGGCGTCAAGTTCGCCGGGCGCGCGGCATTGCTGTCGCGTTGCGCATAAGCCGGCAGCGCGTTGACATGCACGAGCACTTCATAGCGGCCGTTGAAGACCGCACTATCCGTAAGCGCGAGATCGCCGGTATAACCGCGCGCGCTAAAGGTTTTCTGTTCCCCGTTCACCAACAGATCGCCCTGCGTTTCGCCAAAATCCGCGGAGAGCAAAAGCGGCATCCCCGCCCACTGCCAGGGCACGATCAACTCGCGACGAAAATTCATCGCGCCGTTGCTCGCGACCGGTTCGAGGCCTTCCACTTCAAACGTGCCGAGAATTTTTCCGAGCAAGCGGGCGTCATATTGTAGGGGCACGATGCGGCGCACTTCGTGTTTATCAAATTGCAATCGCATCTGCCACGCGCCCGAAGCTTCAAAGCTTGCGAGAATTTCCGCGGCCGGCACCAGGAAATAAACCGTGCGCACCTCGCCGGCGCGCAATGCGAACGTTTGCCCATTGCCGATGACTTTCCCCGAACGTGTCACCAAACGCGCCTCGCACGTCGCGAGGCCGTGCTGCTGGGGATTGAACAGCACGGTTTTGAATTGCAGCGCGGGTCGATTATCTTTGGTGAAGACCGCGGCCTCCGCCGGCTCAATGGCTCGAATGCGCACCAACTCCGGATCGGAACGAGGAATCATCGCCAAACGCTCGGGCGTTTCCGCTTGCAGCAATAAGTCATTGCGTCCCGCAAAGCGCGCGGCCAAAGCCCATTCGCCGACGCCGTTATAAATTTTAAAAAGAACGCTGTTCCAACCCTCTTGCAAGACGACGCTCGCAGTGTCGCTCTCCATTTGAAAACCGCGCTGCGCTTGCGCTTGCCAAGCGGCATGGCCATTCACCCGCACGCTGAGGCGATCATCATAGCCTAAAAAAAGTTTGACCGTATCGGCTTGAGGACTCTTCACGTAGACGTGCGCATAAACCACCGCGTTTTCGACCGGGAAGAAATCCAAAGTGAGGTCGAGCAAATCAAGTTGCGCGTTCGGCGTTTGATAATGTCGCCAAGTGCGCCCCACAGTGGTCAGGCCGCCATGCGGCTGCAAGGTCGCTTCTTTGCCGATAAAATCCGTTTCGAAAGTTTTGTTGTTCGCGACGCTGTATGCACCGAGCACGAGCCACTCGCGAACGGTTTGCGCCGGGGCTGGCGCTGCTAAAATGAAGAGCAACAACGCCGTGATCACATTCCCGCCATGACTCTTGTTCACCGAGAGAGAAATTGCAGAACGAAAAATTCTGAACATATTTTGATGCCTCCTGGCAATTAGGATGGTCCATGCCTTAGACCAGTTGTTGCGCTCAAGAAAGTTTGGTGCCTGCATAGCAAATTGTCGGTTGACCAAATTTCCACTAAAATATACTCAACTTTTTACGGGGCTACAAGTTGTTTATACCGTTAATGGGTTGAAATTGAAGAAAAATTGCCTGCCCAAGAAGGCAGATGCTGCGAAATGTTCACCTGAAAGCGGGAAAGGAGCCAAAAGCAGTTACAGAAAGAGGGATTGCGGAAATATACGCACGATCAAGCCGCTTGCTTTTTTCATGAGGGCGATTATAATGGGAGAAAGGGCAAGCGAGGTTCACGACCTAACTGCGAGGGTGCCGATGAAAACTGATTCGTTCTTCTATCGTTTCTTCTTGGAGTTCCCCGAAGCTTTCTTCGCTTTGATTGGGCAGAGGAAGTGGAAAGGCCAGGGCTACAAATTTACCTCGGTCGAGGTGAAAGATATCGACTTCCGCTTTGATGGCGTTTTCGTTCCAAGCGCGAAAGACGCATTGCTCTATTTTGTCGAAGCGCAGTTTACGAAGAAGCGAATTTTCTACCCCAATTTTTTCGCAAAAATTATGAACTATCTGCAGAAGCATAAAACGACCAATGACTGGCGTGCCATCGTGTTTTTCCCTAATCATGCCGCGGACACCGGCGTGCATCAGCATTATCGCGAGTTCTTCGAAAGCGGAAGATTGTTGCGGGTTTATTTAACCGACCTGCCGGAAGCCGAGCTTGAAAAATTTCCGTTGAATTTGTTGAAGATTATCATAGATTCAAAACAGCAAGTTTTGGTTACGGCGAAGAAAATCATTCGGCAATTGCCGGAGCAAGTTCATGACAAAGACCAACAAGAACTGATCCACGAGTTGCTCACGAATCTTCTGGTGAGCAAGCTGCCTCTCATGTCGCGAAAGGAGATTGATAAAATGTTCGACCTTGCTGCTGTGAAAAAATCGCGGTTCTATCGCGAAGTTGCGGAAGAGATGAGACAGGAGCTCACGCCGAAACTCAGACAGGAACTCACGCCGAAACTTAGACAAGAACTCACGCCGAAACTCAGGCAAGAACTCACGCCGAAGATTGCGCAAGAGCAAGCGCGTGCGATTGCGCGCACCATGCTCAAAAAAGATTTCAGTCTCGAGCTGATCGCCGAGATCACCGGCCTTTCACAGAGAGAGATTCTTACTCTGCGCCGCAAAGCGAAATAATTTTTGTTTGATAAAAAAACAAGGCCCGGCTCGCATGCAATTGCGGCCCGGGCCTTTGTCATTTACGGAGTTGCAAGTCTGCGGAATTGTTTTAGATTCTCCGGCGTCAAATGAATTTTAAACTTCACCACAAGGAGCCTCATGCCTCGTTCACGTTTTTATGCTCTGCCGTTTGCCGCCGCCGTGCTCTTATCTTTTTCCGCATGTAAAGATGATCCCACCGGTCCGGAAAATTTTACCGTGTCGCTTTCCGCGCTCAATCTGCAACGTTTGCCTGCCGGTCAGGGCCATTACGAGTTGTGGCTTAGTTTTCCGGAAAAGAGCGCCAATAAATCGTTCGCCAAACCGGGCCACGGCGATGAAGCCTTCGTCAGCTTCGGCAAATTCAACCTGTCCGCCGACAACTCACAACTACTCAGCCTCAGCGGACAAGCAATGACTTTCACGCCCGCAAAAACTGTGGACATCAATCTCGCGGTCGATGCGCTGGTAACGATTGAATTGGAGGGCGATCAAGACGACGAACCGGGTTCGCGTCTCTTGGGCGGAGGGTTTAGCGGCAGTGATCGTGAAGCCAATGCTTTCATAACCACCAGTGCGGAAGATGTTTTTGATTTTGACTATCGCAGCACCACGGGCGCGTATGTTTTAACCACGCCGACGACGAACGACTCCACGGATTTTAAAAACGGCATTTGGTGGATTACGCGCGGCAGCACCGCCGCCTCGGGCCTCGATAAATTACTCACACTGGCGGATACTTCGGGCTGGCGTTATGAAGGCTGGATCATCGACCGCGCGAATAACGCGGCATACTCTACCGGAAAATTTCTTTCCCCCAATTTTGCGGATCTCGATCGCGCGGGCGCAACCGCGGGCGCGGAGGGTGTTGATCAAAACAGCGATGGCCGTGGCGACGGCTTCGCATTTCCGGGGCAGGATTTTATCCGCGAGCAAAACAGCGTTCCCGCGCGCTTGACGCTTGACAACGGCAGCTTCGAAGTG
>CAYNDW010000418.1:0-6024 GCA_964395375.1 uncultured Cytophagia bacterium | reverse complement strand
TATTCGTCAAAGGGTTTATGATCATCGGCTTTCCAAACGAGACCGTCGCACAAATACGCGATACCGTCGAGCTTGCGCGCGAGCTGCAGTTCGGATGGTATCCATTGCAATTGCTGACCACCCTTCCGGGAACTGAAATAACCTTGAGCATGATTGAACAGGGCCTGATCCAGCCTCCGTCAGACGCCAGTTTCAAGGGACTCGCTGCAGGATCCAAGAGTAAAGGAGGGGGCACGTTACGCCAGCGCGAACGCGCGGAGAAATTCGAAGCGCTTGAATTTGTAGACCTGCTGCGCGCATTGCCTTCTCAGCATGTTCCGACGGCTGCGGAACTCGACGATCTCTGGTTTGTAGCGGACTATCGAATGAACTATGAAAAGATCCTGACGATCGATGAGCCTGCAAAACTTTGCAATATCCAGGCAATGCTGCGGCAAATCTCCGATGAATATACCGTGGAAAACGCGATGGGGAATCTGTTTCTTGCCGTGATTGCATCAAAGCTCCAGGACATCGCCGAAAGCCAGCGGCGCCTCGCCTTGGCTGATCGATATCAGCGCGATTCAGCATACTGGACGAAACGGTTTACGGTCCTGGGCATGCGTGAGATCGCCGATCGAGTTCGAACCGCAAATGCGTCGGCGATTCCGCTCGCAGCGTAGCGCCCGCGCGCCCTCGTCTTGAGCGCTGACGAGGGCGTTTTTCTTGATTCTGAGACTCCACCGCTGGCAGATCATGGATCCCGTTCAGGGATGCCGCCGTACAACACACCGGACGTCAAATATGACGTGTCAGATTTGCAGCAGCGAACAGTCAGACCTTTCGTAGCTCCGGTACACCAGAGTTTGAGTAGAGCTAGCGGTACAGTAGCTGAGCGGATAGGATTTCCAACCACAGGAATAGTGTGCCGGATCACTCGGCATTTGTTGCCGATCGATTATTTCTAGGGTTTATTCTCGTTCGTTTCATCGCCGTTTCGTTACGTAATGTCCCCATTACATTTGGCATATTCTTTGAATGGATCTCTCGGAGCGCTCGATCTACTGCTGTCTTGATGTACTTAAAGGATGTCGATGAACGCGTTGCTTCTCCAGCTTGAGTTTTCAACGTGGAAGGTCGCGAGACCCTGGACCTACGGGGCGAGCTTTGCAGTCGCCGACGGTCTTGCCGCCAATGGAGTCAGCTGCCTCACCGTTCCGGTTGTGGCTGACATCAAATCCACGACGCCACAATCGTGGCTGTTTCACGCGCGCCGGTTTCTTGCAGGACAGCGGTTCGACCAGGTATGGATATGGCTTTCGCACACTGCGCTTGATGCTGAGACGTTGGAATGGATTGCAGAGCTGGCTCCCGTCCGAGTCGGATTTTATATTGAGTCGTTGAGATATGAGGAAGAGGACTATCGATGGGCCCCGGAATTACGGGTTCGGCATGCCGAGTTTTACCGGCAACTTGAGTTTCTGACACATGCACTGCTGGTCGACGAACGTGATGTTGCCGAATTATCTGGACTCAGGAAGAAGCCGGTTCTTTGGTGCCCAGGGTTCGTTCCTCAACGTTTTATTTCCCCTGCCTTTCACGCTCCCAAGCATAGTCGGGCTGTCTTTCACGGCAACCTGTATGGGTCTCGCGCTCAATGGATCGATCATCCTCTCCTTCGCCAGCGAATGACTTTTGCAAAACCGCCGACAGAATACACGCCGAATCAACTACGCTTCGATGAGATCCAATCGGCCGCGCAGCATCGGCTGGGTTCCCCTATAGTGGTCACCGAACCGGAGTTGGCTCGGTACGTTCGGGCGTTGCAGACTGTGCGCGAAGCCGAGTTCCGCGATTGGCTTATCGGGTTAGCAGATTGCGCGGCCATCGTCAATCTTCCCGGTCTCACGCGTTGCCTAGGGGGACGTGTCTATGAGGCGATGGCGACAGAACGTCCGGTCATTTCTTGGAGTATTCCCGATCGCCCTAGGGCCAATGCGTTGTTCGAGGACAATAAGGAGATCTTGCTTTTCCCGCCAGACGACCCATCGGATCTCGCGAACCGGATCGATCGGCTGCTCGCAGACCCTCGCTTCGCCCAATCGATCGGGTCGGCGGGGCAGCGAAAGTTACTCTCGCACCATACTGCAGAGCATCGCATGAAACAGGTTCTTGAGTGGCTTGAAAGTGGAAAGGAAGCCGATTACGGAACTCAGCCCACGATCGCAGAACAACCGGTCGGCATGGCCGCTGAGACTCCATCCGGCCATTCCAGGCATTCATCCTTAGACGTTTCACAGAAACATTCAGCGCCATACTCGCCACAGAGGAATGCCTCCAGCCCCTGGATACCGTTCAGCTCACAACATGTTCAACCTGGAGTGCCATCCATGCGATCGCCCAGAGAGTTGCCTCACTCACTTGCGCCTTCCGCGCCTGCTGCAGAGTCAAACGAGTTTTACACGAACTTGTTCGTCAAAAGTTCGTACTGGTCCACCCCACATCCCAACCCTGACGAAGCGGCTCGCTGGAGCAAGATTGCGTCGTTTTTGGAATATCTCATTCGCCGTGTCCGTCAAACGGAGCCTGGGCGGAAGTTGCGCATACTCGACGTCGGTTGCGGGCGGGGGTGGCTGACGAATCTTGCCACGATGTATGGAAGTTGCGAAGGGATTGAGCCTGTCGCCGAAGTGATTGCGCATGCGCGGCGCCTGTTTCCTCATTTGAGATTCGAAGCAGGCACGGCCCAAAGCGTCCTCCAGCGGCCTGATTTCGCTCCGTACGATGTTGTGCTGTGCTCGGAAGTCATTGAACACGTTCCGCATGGGCAGAAAGAGGCCTTTGTCGCCGAACTGACAAGCCTCCTGAAGTCGGACGGAGTTCTCATCCTGACGACCCCGCGAGGAGAGATGTGGGATCAGTGGAAAGCCATTGCGCCGCCGAATCAGCCGGTCGAAGACTGGGTGACGGAAGAGCAATTGCGGGGCCTGTTTACCGCCCAAGGTTTTTGTGAGCTCGGTCTTGAGCGAGTGCATGTCGAAATTCCCACGCTACGGTATATTCCTGCTCCCACTCCGGCAGATCTCAATACGCTCAAGCTGATTCCTATCTATCAAGTATGGGCCTGCCAACGGGATCGAGGTGTCTCAGATCCTTCCTTCACACGGCCGCCGATGGTTTCCGTTATCGTTCCGACTTGCAATCGAGCGGACCGTCTCAGGGAGGCGCTCGCGAGCCTGTCGGCTCAGACCTATCAGGATTTTGAAGTCATCGTCGTCAATGACGGCACGAGCGAGGTCAATTCCGTGATCGCGTCGGTGAACGTGGGAAATCGAATAACCTGTATCACGCACGACCGAAATCGAGGGCTTGCTGCGGCGCGGAACACAGGAATTCGCGCCGCCAAAGGGAAATATCTCGCCTATCTCGACGACGACGATCGGTACTTGCCAGACCACCTGGAGACGTTGGTCAGTTTTCTCGAGAGGAATGAGTATAAAGTCGCCTATACCGACGCGTGGCGTGTCCATGAGCGGTTAGACCATGGCGGCCATATTGAAACGGGGCGAGATCTTCCCTACTCGCATGACTTCAACTCGGCGAACCTATTAGTCTCGAACTATTTTCCCGTTCTCTGCATCATGCACGAACGAAGCTGTATCGACGAGGTGGGAATCTTCGACGAATCGCTGTTTGCCCATGAGGATTGGGACCTGTGGATTCGAATGGCGTCCAGGTTTCCGTTCAAACACCTGAAACGCACGACGGCGGAATTTACCTGGCGGACCGACGGGTCCTCCATGACGAGCGCCACACGAGAAACGTATTGGCGCACCATGGAAATTATCTACCGAAAATATCGACCGTACGCGGAGCGAATCCCAGAGGTGCTTCAGGCGCAGCAGCAATCGCTAGAGAAAATGCGCGCCTCCATCCGGCCGCAAGCCTTCGACTGTTCGATCATCATTCCAGTGTGGAATAAACGGGAGCTGACTGAGCAGTGTTTGACAGAATTAGCCAGGGTCACGTCTGGCGTTTCCTATGAAGTGATTGTCGTGGATAATAACTCGACCGACGGTACTGAGACTTTCCTCAATCAGCTGAGCGGTGATATCCAGATCATTCGAAACAACGAGAACCTCGGCTTCGCCAAGGCCTGTAACCAGGGCGCTCGGGCGGCGCGAGGACGCTTCCTCGTCTTTTTGAACAACGATACGATTCCGCTGACTCATTGGCTGACCGCACTGGTTGGTGAGGTGACGTCTCATCCGAATGTCGGAATCGTGGGAAGCAAACTGCTCTATGAAGACGACACGATTCAACATGCAGGAGTCGCCTTTTCGCGTGAAGGGCTCATGCCGTACCATCTCTATCGCCGTTTCCACCGGGACCATCCGGCGGTCAACCAGCGTCGAACATTCCAATCCGTCACCGCGGCGTGCATGCTGATCAGGCGAGAGATTTTTGAAACGGCGGGTGGGTTCGACGAAGGATTTCAGAACGGATTCGAAGATGTCGACCTCTGTTTGAAGGTCAGCGATAAAGGCTGGCAGATTGTCTATCAGCCTCTGAGCGTGCTCTATCACCTCGAAAGTCAAACACCAGGGCGTAAAACTCATGATCAGGCCAACGCGCTCAGATTCCTCAGGCAATGGGGCCAGCGATGGTGGCTGGCAGATGAAGACCTCTACTATTACGCAGATGGGTACATGTCCGTCCACACGAAGGACGGGGACAAGGAGCAGTTGGAACTCCGCCCGCTCCAGCACGATGGAGAGAAGGCTTCATGGAGACTGGTGGTTGAGACAGAACGCGCGGCTCTTCGTCAAGACATCCCTCTGTTGAAGTCTCTCCTGGCCAGATGGGATGAATGGCCCTCCGTTGCAGATGTCCTCCGCTGGGGCGCCTGGCTCTGTACCAAGATCGGACAGTCGCCGCTGAGCCGGGATTTCTACGAGAAACTGTTGCAGCATCATGATGATCCGGCAGCCAGAAGGGCTCTGGCACGCATGGCGTTGGAAGAAGGGAATCTGTCGGAGGCAGACGCCCATCTTAGCGCATTGATGAAGGGCTTCCCCCTGGATGGCGAAGGCTGGGTTTTTCGCGGCATCCTCGGAATGCAGCGGGCACAATATGCCGAAGCTGAACAGGCGTTCCTGACTGCCCTGACCCATCAGGGAGACAGGCGAAAATCGATGATGGGGTTAGGAATGGCGCGAGTGGGCTTACAGGAATCTGCCCAGGCATGGAACGATTTTTGTGTCGTATTGAACGAATACCCGGACGATGCCGAGGCGATCCATTGGCTTCTACGAGCGGGCAGCGTCTGCGGATCGTGGGTGGAACTGAGCGAGCGACTCCAAGGCTTTGTAGCAAGAAACCCTGCGGATTTATCCGTTCGGTACGCGCTGGCAGGTGTGTTCATGCGAAGCGGACAGATTGCCGACGCTCAACGGGAATACCGGACATTGTGCACACTGGCTCCTTCCTACGAGGGGCTTGAGGAATTAGCGCGGGCGCTGTCAACGCAGGATGCGTTGGCTGAAATCGTCCCGCAGTCTTGATGATCTATGACATCACGCTCCCTCATGATTCAACTTGCCCGGCTGGGCGATCTCGTCCAGAGTTTGCCGGCCATCGCCTCGCTTACGGCTAAATATCCGCAACGGTCTCTCGACCTGCTCTGTCCTGCGCCACTGGTGGATCTCGCCAGGCTCTTTCCGGAAGTGGGACATGTCTTGAAGTGGAACGGAGCGCAATGGCATCTGTGGGCCGAGTCCTTTGCCGGAGAGTTTCAGCCTGCGCGGTTGCGTGAAATCGAGCAGTACCTCGCCGAGTTGACGACCGAGCCCTATACGATGGCCTACGTGCTGAATCATCACCCACGGGCAATTCTGGCAGCCACGCTGTTGGCCACAGAGGTTCAAGGTCCCACCCTGCGCGGGCCGTTGGACGAAGAGCTATCACCCTGGGCATCGTATCTGCAGCATGTCGCACAGACGCGGGGCTCCAATCGCATTCATCTCTCCGATACCTTCTGTGGAC
>CAYNDW010000417.1:4393-6038 GCA_964395375.1 uncultured Cytophagia bacterium | reverse complement strand
GAAGGTTAACCTGAAGAAAAACGCCTCGTTCAAAGGCGCCATCCCGGCCAACGAAATCGTGGTGGAGGAATATGCGACGGTCTTGCATCATACCTCAACCGGCTCATTGACGAAGGAAAACTTCGCGCCCGCAGCCGAGGAAAACGAGGCGGCGCCAACTACGCCCGTGACCTCATTTGAGTTGGAACAGAATTATCCCAATCCGTTTAATCCGAGCACGACGATTCGGTTTGCCGTGCCGGAGATCGCCGAGGTGACGCTACGCATTTACGATATGCGCGGCGCGTTCGTGAAAACCTTGGTTGCCAAAACACTCACGAACGGCCAGCATCAAGTGCAATGGAATGGCACGAATGCGCACGGCCAGCGTGTCGCCAGCGGCGCGTATATCTATCGCATTCAAGCCGGCAGTTTCGTGCAAACGAAAACGATGTTGCTCGTGCAGTAGTTTCGGTTGCGCCTCGCCTTCGAACGGCTTGCAACGCTACCCCGCGCGCCGGGGTATGAAAAAAATGCGAGCGCGAATAAAAAACAAAACGCCGCTTGTTCGTGGTTTAGAGCAAGCGGCGTTTTCTATTGTCGCGGCCGTTTCAGCTTCTTTTATTACTCCGAGCACAAAATAGGTAACACTGCGTACCTTTGCTGCTGTGATTCAGGAAGAATCCGGTTAAGCACTCAATAACATCGCCAGCACGTAGCCCCGTTTTCGAGGCTGAATGACATGTGCTAGGAAGCGCGATTACCGAACTTGAATGGCAAAACTCCTGAGGAATCGCGTGAACCTCTTACTGCTCCTTGAGCATCACCTCTTGCGGCGGCGCTGGCGGGATGGTATCTCTTGCGGTTGCCATTGTTTCTGTCAGTGTCAGCATTGCAAAAGGCGGAATAGCTAATTGCAGACTGCCATGCAATACGCGATAATCAGCAACATGAATGTGATTCTCACGGGCAGAAGAGCGGTAGGCTTGCAGCGTTGCTAAATTTAAATTTTGCAGAGTGACAACAACCGGCAACTCTTCTGTTGAACGGTTGATGAAAATAATTTGAGCGCTATTTTTTTCGATATGTTTGAACGCGCTCACCAAAAGATCGCGATGCTCGGAATGCGCCGCGATTCTTAGCGCGCCAATCGGAACGTGATGAAAAAAATGTTCGAGCACATAGAAAATCGGATTGCGCGTCGCGTCGGGATTGACCGCGTAATCTCTTCCCACGAGCGCCCATTGAAAGCCCACGCTCGCGTTGCCGAAAGTGAGGAGGTTGTGCCACATCTGCGCGCAGTCAAAAGCCCACGGCCATGAGGTGTTTGGAATATTCCAAGGCGTGGTGCCGATCTCGGTAAAATAAACGGGTAATTTTTTGCGAGCCGCAAGCTCGGCGATGCGCGCAAACTTCGCGTTCCACACGTCCGGCCCACCTTCGACATAATACGTGTGATAAGAAATCGCGCTGAGATAGGAACAAGCCACGGAATCCGCTAGCAACGTCGTCACCCAAAGGTCCGGATCAAAATATGGTGAGGCCAAATCCGGCGCGACAATCTTGGTGGCGAGGCCTTCCCGCTGAAATTTCGCGCCCACGGTTTTAATCAAATCGCGCAGCTCTTCCGGCGAGTATTCGAGGTACGTGCCGTCCGGCTCATTAG
>CAYNDW010000417.1:0-4383 GCA_964395375.1 uncultured Cytophagia bacterium | reverse complement strand
TCACCGGGGTTGCATCAAGTTGTTCCTCGCATTCAAAACGATGTCGGTAATGTCAATGCCGCGGCGATCGCGCGCCCACAGCAGATAGGCTGCAACCGACTCGGCAAATTCCGCGTGCCGGCGGTAGGGCAAATCGCGATTCCGGTCTTTCGCGGGATCGCTCACCATCCAATTGGGCACGTTCCAAATTCCGATCATTAGTTGCTTGCGGAAGATGTTCGTGATCTGGTGCATCATTTTGAAATCGCTTTGCACCAACACGGCTTTCGTGTCGGCGAGTTGAAAGCGCGATTCAAAGTAGGCCCAGTTAAAATGATTCGGATCACTATCGTCGTTTTCCAACTCCCAGCATTCAAACTCCGTCACCAAACGCAGATGCGTTGTTCCCAATTCGTTGAAAGCGATTTCATAAACCTGGTCATTCGACCAGCCGTTCCATTTGTTCAAAGTCCAACTGTAGGTATTGCCGCCCCAGCCGCGCACGGTTTGAAAGGTCGTGTTGCCGTCAATGGTGACGTTGGTTTGAGCGTGCGCGAGGGCTGCGCAAACGAGGCTTGCGCTCACGCGTATGAGTCGCAGCAAAAATTTTAGAGTCATAAAATCCTTCCTCTTAAAAAACTAGAATCTCTCCGATTAGAATTTGCCATGCTGTCTTGTAATGCTTTTCAAGTTGTTCTTCATTGATTCATGATACCGAGCGACACCCCCCTGGCCCCCCTCAATTGTTGTGTGCACGCCCTCTTAGCTTGACACCTATGGTCTGAAGACGACTGAGCGCTCATTGGGTAGTAGCCAACTTTAGTTGGCTTGCATCTCCTAGCCTGATGCTTCAGCATCATGCTTTCATGTTGTTTACTCCTTTTATTAATGAACTGCGTAAACGCGGTTGCTTCGATTTGTCACGCTTCATTCCACCGCGCGCCGATGTTCTAGCATAAAATGTGACGATTTGCCTGCCGGCGGTTTGATTCGCAACGAAGTTTTGCTCTTTCAAATCTAACTTCTCAGAATACAGAACGAATTTGCCGCGCTCGTGCGCGCGTTCTCTGGCATTGCACTTGCCTGAGAGAAGAGCGTCACCATTACAACAAATGAAAAGAGGAATGATATGGTCCGAATTGCATACATCGTCACGCGCTTCCCGAAATTGTCGGAGACGTTTGTGTTTCGCGAGGTTCTCGAACTGCGTAAACAAGGCGCTGAAGTCGCGTGCTTTTCTATACATCGCCCGCTCCCAGAACCGCTGCCGGCTGACGCGCAGCACTTGCTCGAAGAGACAACATATTTGTGGCCGCCACAACCGGCGCGGTTCTTGAGCGGAGTTTTGAAATTAGCGGCAACGCGTCCGCGCAAATTCTTCGGCACGCTCAAATTATTTTTGCAGCAAGCGCCGAAAAATTTCAGCGGTCTCAAACGCTTCGCATTGCACTTTCTCGAAGGCGCCTATCTCGCGCATCTTTGTATGCAGCGCGGCATCGAGTACCTTCACGCGCATTTTGCTAACGGGCCCTCCAGCGTTGCCATGGCGGCGAGTGCGTTGAGCGACATCCCGTTCGGCTTCACCAGCCACGCGCAGGATATTTATTCCGATCCGCTGATGCTCGATCTTAAGATTGACCAGGCGCAATTGCCGTTGACGATCTCGCAATACAACCGCGACTACATCAATGAAGAGTATTCGCTGGAAAATCCGGCGAAACTCCGCGTGCATCGCGTCGCCGTGGATTTGGCGCATTTCCGCCCCAAAGAGATTTCGGCGGCGCCCAACGACGCGCCGGTAATTTTGGCGATCGGCCGGCTCGTGCCCAAAAAAGGTTTTATCGATCTTATCCGCGCCTGCGAACGGCTGGCGCAACGCGGCATTGATTTTCGCTGCCAGATCGTGGGCGAAGGCCCGGAGCGAGCGGCATTGCAAGCGGCAATCACCGCGGCCAAGTTGGAAGACAAAGTGCGCTTGCTCGGCGCGCAAACCGACGTGAAAAAATATTTGCAGCGCGCCGATGTCTTTGTGATGCCGTGTGTGCTCGATGAATCCGGCGACCGCGACGGTATCCCGACCACGCTGATGGAAGCCATGGCGATGCAAGTGCCGGTGATTTCGACCCGTGTTTCCGGCATTCCCGAATTGGTGCAACACGAACAAACCGGCCTCTTGGTAGCGCCGGCAGCGGTGGAAGAATTGACGCAAGCCATTTGCAGATTGATCGTTGACGAGAAACTGCAGCAGGAATTGGCCAGGGAGGGCCGGCGTCATATCGAGCTGCATCACGATCTCGAGACGAACACGGAACAGCTTCTGCGAAACATTTTGCGCCGCGTCTCCCCGCGGGATGACGACGAAGATGAGGTTCTACATGAAGAGCCGATCGTGGCGCGCGTTTCCAGATGGACGGCCAAATTCTTCGCCGGCAATTTACAAATCATGTTTGCGTGAACAAATCACGCGCAGAATTTGAAACAGAAAACCAAGGACGAAAATCATGTTAGGCACATATTCAATCATCTCGCCCGTGCGCAACGAAGCCAAGTATCTCGACCGCACGATTCAATCGCTGGTGAAACAGATGCACCGGCCGGAAGAATGGATCATCGTTGACGACGGCTCTTCCGACGCCACGATGAAGATCGCCGAAGCCGCCGCGGCGCAGCACCCGTGGATCAAGGTTATTCAGCGCGCCGATCGCGGTTTTCGGGAGCCGGGAAGAGGCGTGGTCGAAGCCTTCAATGAAGGCCTCGCGCAGCTCTCGAATATGCAGCCGGATTTTTTGTGCAAGATGGACGGCGATTTGGAATTCGCGCCGGATTATTTTGTGACGCTCTTGCGCGAATTTGCGGTGCGCCCGCGCTTGGGCATGGCCAGCGGCGTCACCTTCATGCAAATGCCTAACGGCAAACTCGTGCAAGAAAAAGTCGCGAAGGACTTTGTGGTTGGCCCCATCAAACTTTATCGCCGCACTTGCTTCGAAGACATCGGCGGTTTGGAGCCGCATCTCGGTTGGGATACGATCGACGTTTATCGCGCGCGCATGCGCGGGTGGGAAACGGCCAATTATCCTGAGCAGATCGTATTGCACCTGCGACAGATGGGCGCGGCCAGAGGCCTCGTGTGGGGAAAGATGAAAACCGGTATGGGCGAGCATTATTACGGCTCGCATCCGCTCTTCGTTCTGGCGCGCTGTTTCTATCGCATGAGCGAGCGGCCCTACGGCGTCATCGGCTTGTCCATCGCCCTGGGTTATTTACTGGCGCTCATTCGCCGCGAGAAGCGCATCAACGATTTGGATTTTATTAAGTATCTCCGCGAGGAGCAACTCGCGCGGTTGCAACAAATTTTCATGCCGTGGAAACGTCGGTCTCCGGCCCGGGCCACCGCGTTTGACAAAAAATTAGAAATGCCGGCTCAAGCCGCTGGACTCACACATTGCTGAGAGCGTGTTTGAAAAGTCCCCCCTTGAGGGGGGTTAGGGGGGTGTTCTTGAGGGCAAAGATCATCTTCGAAATCATGTGCGGTCTTGCACTGCTTTTCAAAAGTGATCTTCATTTCTTCATGATGCCGAGCGACACCCCCTAGCCCCCCTCAAGGGGGGAATACAGCGCACGCGAGTTTTCAAATGCCTTCTGCAGTAGGGAGAGGCGAGCAAAATCACAATTAGAAACAAGTTCAGGATGAATAGGAGTTGAATCATGAAAATCGATATTCTCGGCATCAAGGTGGATCGTGTCGGCATGGCCGTGACGATCGCGAAGATAGATGAGTTCATTGCAGCGGGCTTGCCTCGCCTGGTCATCACCCCCAACGTCGATCATCTGATCAAAGCGCGTAAGGATGACGAGTTCAAACAAATTTACCAGGAAGCGGATTTGTCGGTGCCGGACGGCGTGCCGTTGTTATGGGCGGCAAAATTCCTCGGCACACCGCTGGTTGAACGCGTGAATGGCACCGATCTCTTTGAAGCGCTCTGTGAGCGCGCCGCGGAACAAGGGTATCGGCTCTTCTTTCTCGGCGCCGCGCCCGGTGTTGCGGCGACTGCGGCCGCGGAACTTGAACAACGCCATCCGGGGATTAACGTCGTGGGCGTCTATTCGCCCCCATTCGATTTCTTCGACTCTGTGGATGAGAATAAAAAGATTGAAGACCTGATTCAAGCCGCGCGCCCGGATATCCTGTTCGTCGGCTTGGGCGCGCCCAAACAAGAGAAGTGGATTCATCGGCACATGCGCGCGTTGCAAGTTCCCGTGAGCATCGGCATCGGCGCATCCTTTGAATACGTTGCCGGCTGCACGGCCCGCGCGCCCTCTTGGATGCAGCGCACCGGCTTGGAGTGGCTGTATCGCATTATCGAAAGCCCGAGCCGTTATTGGCGGCGTTATGTGGTGGAAGAC
>CAYNDW010000416.1:0-6053 GCA_964395375.1 uncultured Cytophagia bacterium | reverse complement strand
TTCACGGTCCCCGCGCCTGGCGTGTTGTTGAACGACAGCGATGTGGATGGCAATCCGCTTACGGCTGTTCAGCGATCCAACCCATCGGGTACGGTGAGTCTGAATGCGAATGGGTCCTTCACCTATACGACAACCGCTGGGTATGTCGGCACACGGGTTTTCAAGTATCGCGCCAACGATGGCGCGCTGAATAGCGCCGATGTCAACGTGACGTTGGTGAAAGACCTGACGGTGACGAGTATCACGAGCAACGGCACGAACACCCTCTGGATCATTCGAGGCAAGAGCACGAAACCCAATACGACCGTGACGGTCTACCTTGGCGCGTCACCGACGACAGGGACGGTGCTGGGGACCGCGACGGTGGGTGGGAATGGAAGCTGGAGATTGGATGTGTCTAAGGTCACTTATCCCACTCTGGCGCCATTCATCAGTGTCCAGTCCTCGACCGGCGCTGAGTTGATCGAGGTGCCGGCTCCGTAGTAGAGGAGTGCCGGGATTCCGGCATCAGCCAGAGATCCGCAGCCTGTGGTCATTCCCCTGGTGCAGGCTGCGGACAGCAGGGTGGCGAGAGGTTCATTGGCTGGGGTTTACGGTGGCTGATTCGTCTTACATCGGAGGGATCATGACGCACATGTTGCAGACTTGGAAGCGGGTTGGATTCGGTCTAGCTGTGACGATGGTCTGGGGACTGGCCTTGGCAGGCCCGACCATGGCGGAGCCGACTGAAGTGGTGCCGACGCCTGGGGGGACAAATGAGGCGGTGCCGCCAATCGTGGACAAAACCGTGGCAGAGCCGACCCTTGCAAAGCCGGCCCTGGCTCCGCATCCGCACCAGGCGATTGCCCCATTCACGACACGCTCCGTCGCAGAGTCTCAGCGGCTGGCCGTCGAACAACAATACGGCGTCAGCCTTCTGGGTGTCCGGATGACGGCTGCCGGGCACATGCTCGATTTCCGCTATCGCGTGCTGGATACCAACAAAGCCGGCCGGTTGATCCGCCCCAAGATGGGGCTGGCCCTCATCGATCAGGCCAGCAAGGCCGAGATGTCGGTGCCGGTCATGGACAAAGTGGGGGCTCTGAAACAGACGCGGAGCCATTTATTCCCTGATCGGACCTATTCCGTCATCTTCTCGAACCGAGCCGGAATCGTCAGGCCCGGCAGCAAGGTTTCCATTCAATTCGGCGATCTCACCTTGGACAATCTCATCGTGGAGTAACCGATGAAGCCGATACGGTGCGCAACGGGATTGATGGCGGGGACGTTGTTGCTGTCCTTGCTCGGCGTCCCGGCACAGAGCGCCGTCATCGGACCGGAACTGGAGACGGCGCTCCGCTTACAGGGCGTCGGCGGGGAGATCCCTGTCATCGTGACGTTTCAGCACAGGATCGATCCCCAGGCCTTTCACGATGCCGATAGGCGGCATCGCCGTTCCCAATTGCTGCGTGCGCTGAAACGAGAGGCCGACGGACTTCCCGCGCAGGTCCAGCGATTCGCCGAGGAGCGAGGCGCGAACCAGATCAGGCCATTGTGGGCCGGCCATGCGCTGGCCCTCTCAGCCGAACCAGCGCTGTTGCGCGAACTCGCATCGCTGTCCGGCGTCGAGTCGATTCGAACCGATAGGGCGGTGCAGGTGTTTGCCGGCCAGCACGGCGGAGGCACGGTTCAGCCTCTGCGGAGCGGACTCCCTTCTTTGCGGAAGCCTCGGCTCGATCAGAACCGCGCGCACACCGTGAAAGAATCGAAGCCTCGTGAGACCGTCATGCGCGCGACATCGGTTTCGTATGCCTCCACCGTGACGCCGGAATGGAATCTGACCGCGGTGAAGGGACCGGATCTCTGGGCCTTGGGGTTCAAAGGCGCAGGAGTGGTCGTGGCCGGTTTGGATACCGGCGTTGACGGGGAACATCCGGATCTCGCTGCTCAGTATCGCGGCGGCGCCAACAGCTGGTACGACCCGCACGGCGAACATGCGACCCCAGCCGATCGGGATGGCCATGGCACACATGCGATGAGCCTGGCAGTCGGTCGCGACAGTGGCGGGTCCGCGATCGGGATGGCGCCCGATGCGCAATGGATAGCCGTCAAAATGTTCAACGATGCCGGATTCTCGCGGGAAAGCGTCATGCATCAGAGCTTGCAGTGGGTGCTGGACCCTGATGGGGATGTCTCGACGGACGATGCACCGGATGTGGTCAATCTCTCGTGGGCCGTTGCTACCGTGAACTTCTGCAATCGGGTATTCCAAGACGAATTGGATGTGCTGCGAGCCTCCGGAATTGCCGTGGTCATGTCCGCGGGGAATTCGGGGCCAGGCGTATCTACGAGTATCAGCCCTGCCAATAATCCTGGCCAACTGTCCGTCGGCTCCGTGAACGACCTTTCCATGGTCTCGGCCTTCAGCAGCCGTGGTCCCTCGGCCTGTGACGGAGGGCTGTTTCCGGTTCTTGTGGCGCCGGGAGAAAACGTCCTGGCTGCGGATCTGTCGTTCGGAGGCATGCCGGTCTATGCCACGGTCGCTGGTACCTCTTTCGCGGCGCCGCATGTCACAGGGGCAATGGCTCTGCTCATGAGCGCGGTACCCACCGCCACGCTTCCGGTCTTAGAGTCGGCGTTGAAGGCTTCGGCCATTCCCATGGAGACTGATGGCGCTTTATCACAGGCAGGGCCAGGCCTCATCGACACGCTGGCGGCCTATCGGGCGGTTCTGGCCGGGATCGGTTCAGCTTGGAACCCAGAGCCATAGGCTTTTATCCCCAACGGAAGGTTCTGTCATGAAGGTATCGTTGACGGAGCAGGAGGCAAGACGCCTTGTGGATGAAATTTCCATGGCGTATCACTTCGCTCGGTTGGAAGATCGGATTCCGCTTCAGGCTCTCAACCGGCTGTCGAATGAATTGATTCTGCAATTGGTGCCGTGGATGGAGCGGTCCATATCCTCAGACGGCACGTAAGCCGTCATAGTCGACCGGTACATCGACTTGCGCCATTTCAAATGAAGACAGGGCTTCTCAATGACATGCACGTATTTTATCCGCATGTTCAGGTTAGGGGAGGACTCTGACTCCACCCCAACTGCTTGTGGCTATTTCCCGACTGCCCATTCACCAAACGTGCTGATCCGTTGCCCCAACGGCCGCCTCGCGGCTTCATGGAAAACGCTTGTCCCCTCGAAAGTATTGAGTAGTTCCCGTCACTCAAATTGGGTGGACTTTCGACTGCCCCGCCGGGCGGCGGGGGTGTATACCGCTTACTACAGGAGTGTTCTCACACCAATGTTCCAAGAGAATTCTGGCGAAGGAAAGGCAGGATTTCTATGCGTAGGTCGCGCAATTGATGAAAGGAGGAATGGAGCCATGAGTGAAAAAAGAGAAATTCGTCGTCGGTCTGTGAGCGGTTCAGCTGGGTTCACTTTGCTGGAGTTGCTGGTGGTCATGGTGATTATCGGTTTGCTGGCGGCATTCGTCGGGCCTCGCTACTTCTCGCAAATCGGGAAGTCGGAGGTGAAGTCGGCCAAAGCGCAGCTGGATGCGCTGGAGAAGGCACTCGATCAATATCGCCTCGATCTAGGAAAGTATCCATCCACGGAACAGGGGCTTGTGGCACTGGTGTCCCGGCCGGCGAACGAAGCGAAGTGGGACGGACCCTATCTCAAGAAAACGGTTCCGGTGGATCCCTGGGGGAGCCCGTACATCTACAAGTTTCCTGGAGAACATGGTGAGTTCGATCTCTGGTCGTTCGGCAAGGACGGACAGCCGGGCGGGTCAGGGGAAAGCGAAGACATTAATAACTGGTAACGGACACCGTCTCCTATGCAATTTCACGTCAGGGCCCTGCATCATTCCCATGCCGGCATCGTGGCGATGCACGTCGACGCGGCGACGCTGGACGATGCGCGGATCGAGGTCGAGCAGCAAGGCTATCTCGTGCTTCGCGTGCAGGCGGGGCGCTTCTCGCGCGGGTTGCCGTTCCGGCGATCCCAGCCATTCCCTGTGGTGTTGTTCAGCCAGGAGCTGGTGGCGCTGTTGCGGGCGGGATTGTCCTTGATGGAGTCGCTGGAAACGCTCGCGGAGAAAGAACGCCATCCCGAATTCAGCCGGCTTCTTCAGGGGATTCTTGGAACGCTGCGCGAGGGGCACACGCTGTCGGCAGCCTTGCAGCGCTTTCCGTCCAGTTTCTCTCCATTATATGTGGCGACCGTCCGGGCGAGCGAGCGAACCGGCGATCTGGCCGAGGCCTTGACGCGCTATGTTGTGTATCAGGGTCAGGTGGACGGAGTCCGGAAAAAGCTGATCAATGCCTCGATCTATCCGTTGGTGCTGTTGGCGGTATGCGGCCTTGTCATGTTGTTTCTACTGTTCTATGTGGTGCCGAAGTTCAGCCGCATCTACGAGGATGTCGGCGGCAATCTTCCATTCATGTCCCAGGTGTTGATGGAATGGGGCAAGCTGCTTGAACAGCACGGCTCAGCAGTTATGACGGGGCTTTCGATCGGAGTGGGCGCCGTGCTCTACGCCGTCGCACGCAAGTCGGTGCGGGACCGGTTGTGGGATCGGTTCCGTTCGATTCCCCTGATGGCGCGGCATGCGCTCGTCTACGACCTCGCTCGGTTTTACCGCTCGCTCGGGATGCTGCTTCGAGGAGGCATTCCGGTCGTGCAAGCGCTGGGGATGACGTCCGGCGTGTTGCCGATGTCCCTGCGCGCCAAGCTGGCTGCCGCCACGAACGATATTCGGGAAGGGAAAGCGATGTCGTCCTCGATGGAGCGGCATGAACTCACGACGCCCGTCGCGCTCCGGATGCTGCGTGTGGGTGAGCGGAGCGGCCAAATGGGCGAGATGATGGAGCGCATCGCCGGCTTCTACGATGAGGAGATCAGCCGGTGGGTCGACCGCTTGAGCCGCCTCATCGAACCGGTGTTGATGGCGGTGATCGGCATCGTGATCGGCACGATCGTCGTCTTGATGTATTTCCCAATTTTCGAATTGGCCGGGAGTATTCAATGACACGTTCTCGCATGGTAAAGGAGCCGGACGAGACGATCGACGGGTTGGCCAGCTTTCCTCTGGAGCGCGTTCGTGCGGCGCGTGAAGAGGCGCTTCGAACCAACCGGGGTATTGTGGAAGTGCTGGAGCAACAAGCGGGGCTTCCGCAATCGTTGTTCGTTGCGACCCTCGCGGTCACATTCAATTATCTCTGCCTCAGCAAGGAAGAGTTACTCCGGCTGACGCCGGATTTTCAGGTGATTTCGTATGCGGAGGCGATTGAGCAAAGCTGTGTCGCCGTGCGCGATGTCGATCGGAACCTCATGGTGGTGTTTTGCGACCCGTTCATTCCGGATCGCCGATGTTGGCTGGATGAGCGCATGACCGACTCGTTTACGATGTACCTGGCGCATCGCGAAGACTTTTCCGCCTACTTGGCGCAGTACGAGAAATCGCTCCGCGCCATGGACGGGCTGGTCAGCGGCCTGAACCACGATGAGCGAGTGCTGGGCGCGGTGGCGGAGTTGTCTATTCAATCGATCAGCGGAGATACCAGTCCGGTCGTGAAGCTGGTGCACTCCACGCTCTACGACGCGTTGAAGGGCGGGGCGAGCGATATCCACCTCGAAACAGGGGCCGGCGGGCTGAAGATAAAATATCGCATCGACGGGGTGCTGATGCCGGTCGGAAGCGTGGAGGGTCTCGATATTGCCGAGCAGATTATCTCGCGCATCAAGGTGATGGCCGATCTTGATATCGGCGAACGGCGGGTGCCGCAAGACGGGCGGTTTAAGGTGTCGATCCAAGGGCGCTCCGTCGATTTCCGTGTCTCCGTCATTCCGAGCATCCATGGAGAGGATTCGGTCATCAGGATTCTGGATAAACAAGCGCTCTCGGATCGGATACTCGGTCTTCGTCTCGACAGTCTGGCCTTCGATCAGGATTCGATCGCACATCTCCGGCGTCTGGCAAACGAACCCTACGGCATGATGCTGGTCACGGGGCCGACCGGGAGCGGGAAGACCACGACGCTCTATGCCATCCTGACGGAAATCAATAACGGCC
>CAYNDW010000415.1:0-6063 GCA_964395375.1 uncultured Cytophagia bacterium | reverse complement strand
TTGTCGAATTTCACGGCCCATTCCAAACCGACTTCGAGCGGCGAAGATTTGCGCGCTTCGGTGAGCGCTTTGTGCGAAGAGACATAATCAATATCAGCAAGCAACAGCGCAGCTTCCACGCGCGCGACGTCCATCGCAACCATGCCCACGGGCATGAGGCCGTAACGTTTGCCCGGCGTCATCAACGCATCCCACAACTTCTCGCCGTGCTGCGGCGCGATCCACAACTCGTAGCCAAGATCGCCGGTGTAGCCCGTGCGCGTGATCGTGATTGGCACGCCGGCAATTTCTGCATGGACGAGTCGAAAATATTTGAGCGCATCGATATCGGTTCCGCGCACGACTTCTTTGAGCAGTTTGCGCGCGTTCGGCCCTTGCAACGAGAGCGCAGCAAGCTCCTCGGAAACGTCGATGACTTCGGCCCGCAAGCCATAGCCACAGTCTTGAAACCAGCGCAGATTGGGATCCGCGGCCGTGAGGCGAAAGCGATTTTCTTCGAGGCGTGTGACGGTGCCGTCGTCGATGAGTTTGCCGTGCTCATCGCACCACGGCGTGTACATGACTTGACCGATGCCGCACTTCGTCGCGTCGCGCGTGATGATGCGATCGACGAGACGCAGGGCCTCCGTCCCGCTGATTTCATACTTGTAGAGCGGCGAGACGTCGATCAACGCGGCAGCGTTGCGAATGGCGAAATACTCGCGTTCGTGCGAAGGTTCATACACGCTTGCGGCGAGATAGCCGGACCAATTGCGCCAATCATAACTTTGGCACAGCGGCGCGGTGCGAGTGTGGAAAGCGGTGGGGAGAGGCATGGGAGGTTATCTCATTCAGGATGCTTTAGACTGTTACCTTGTTTATAGTCTCGCCCCTTTTGGGGGTGTTGTTGAAGCCAATAAATTCGCGGGTCGTATCAATGCCCACAAAAGGGTGGGGCTACGAAATTAGAGTAACAATGCGCTAGTTCGTTTCGCCGGCTTCTCGTAGGGCAAACGCAATCACGCGATTGCTTAACCATATGCCTTGCTCTTTCATGCGTTGAATAGCATCAGCTATTGTGATTGGAAGGCCATCCTTCTTTGCTCGCAATAAAATCCCAATAGAGCCTGTCACCTGAAGGTTGCTCAACTTTGCAATACGACGACCCGCAGTTTCATCAATACAAACGGTATTAATGCTTTGGTCCAAAGCTAACTGAATAGCCGAGGCTTCTCCTCGATCTAAAGAATTACGCAGCAACGGCGCAATATCCAACGGGAGAGGCCACTTACGCAGCCAGACAGCTTGTTCAAAGGCCTCGATGCCAAATCCTTCCGCTCCGCCCGCATAAATTTCTTCGCAGACTTCGAAAGGCACGAGCACGTTCTTATAGAGTGCGCGTAAGATTTCAAGATCACCCAATGCCGCCATGAGAGCAATGAGCGGGCTAGTGTTAATGACGAGTTTTTCCGGGTTAGGCATGTTCTAAATCGGATTTTAATTCTTCCTCGCTCAAGGCGATCATCGGCGTCCCATAGCGATAGAGATTGAGCAGGAATGTAACTCGATTGACTCCCGCCAATTCTGCGGCCATTCCGGAAGAGAGTCTTTTCATCTCAAACAGTTTGACCGCCATTGCCATCTTGGCCTCTTCTTCAAACTCAGCCGGAGTTCTTTGCAAAACTGCAGGTAACATTTCGGGATAATCAATTACAAGAGGCATTGCCATATTCGTGCTCTCCGTTTTTTCGTTTTTTCATGTAAAAAACTCGCGCACCTTCGCCATGAACACCTGCGGCGGCCGCACGGGTTTGCCTTCGCGGTTGATGAATGCGTGTGTGGTATAACCTTCCGCCAGCAGTTGCTCGCTCTCGTCGAAAATTTCATAATCAATGCGCAGGCTCACGCGTGGCATTTCCTTCAAGCGGCTCACAATGCGTAGGCGTTGATCGTAGCGCGCGGATTTGCGATAGGTACAGTGCGCTTCCAAAACCGGCAGCGCGACGCCCAACGCTTCCAATTCGGCATAGGGCAGGCCGCAGTCGCGCAGCATTTCCGTGCGACCGACTTCAAACCACACGAGATAGTTGGCGTAATAGGCAAAGCCCATTTGATCGGTGTCGGCATAACGCACGCGCACGCGGGTGCTTGTTTCAATCATGCGAACTCTTCGGCAATGAATATAAGAATGCCCGGGTTGTGCAACGCGCGCGAAGCATAATAGAATTTGGAAAAAGAAGCAAGGCGATTGTTGGGAGGAAGAAAGGCTCAGGCAGGTGCAACGCGACGAGCATTGGCAATCTGAGATTAACTTTTGGGGTGAAGCCTCGCGTTTTTGCCTTGCCCCGTTACCAACAATAACACGTTATGCTCGTTCATCTACAAAAAAATGTGCGTTGGCGCCCACGCCTGAAGTTACATCATCGCCCTTCAAGTTATGAATTACGGAATTGCATCACCAACGTGTCGGCGTGATACAGATAGCTCCAACGTTTTTGCGCATCGTCATTTTCCCGGCTTGGATGCGCTTGATTTTTGTGCTTCGTTTGCCTCTGGCTCGGGCGAAGTATCTTTCTGTCATTGGCATAAGCGTTGCCGAAACGAGGCCGCGCGGTTAATCATCAACAACAACAACAGTTCAAAAAAAAACCAGACGACATACAAGAGCAGGTGAATCGTGAAACGTTTTCTTCTTACTTTCAGCGCGATGATGTTATTCGCCACTACTACCATTGCCGGCGGCAATACCACCAACGCAACGGCTCCGACTTTCAGCGGTAAAACCGCGGAAGGTTTACTCATCAATCTCGCGGATTACAAAGGCAAAGTGGTCGTGTTGGATTTTTGGACGAGCGGGTGCGGCCCGTGTCGCGAAGGTTTCCCTTTTCTCATGAAGCTGCATGAGAAGGCGAAGCGAGGCGCTTTCACCGTTATCGCCGTCAATATCGACGCCGATGCCGCGAAGCTGAAAGAATTTCTCTCTGAACAAAAAAGCCAGCCGAGCTTTCCGATCATCGCCGATGCGCAAGGAAAAATTCCGGCGCTGTTCGACCTCAAGAGCATGCCCACCACGATCTTGATCGATAAAAAGGGCGTGATCCGTTATCGTCACACCAGCTTCACGCAGGTAGAAAAAGAAAAATTGACCGCTGAAGTAAAAACCTTGTTGGTTGAGTAAAACGGCTGAAACACGTTTTGCACTCCACGACATTTCCCCTCGTGTTCTGTTGCTGATCACTAGCTTCAGCATTCGCGCGCCCGCGTCCTTCATCATAGTAACCCCTCACGCTGCGACAAAATCTATTGGAAAAATTTTACCGGAAAAAATTTCCAATCTCTTTTTGTTTGCTAGGCAA
Organism: uncultured Cytophagia bacterium; assembly: GCA_964395375.1. Lineage (GTDB taxonomy): Bacteria > Zhuqueibacterota > Zhuqueibacteria > Zhuqueibacterales > Zhuqueibacteraceae > JABWAN01. Next base: position 2,728 of record CAYNDW010000415.1, on the reverse strand, counting down.
CCGCTATTGCAGTCTTCCGCAAAAAAGCTCGCGCAAAAATAATGAAAAAAGTTCTTGACATTATGTTCACTCAGCGTTATTATGTTCCCGTGAACATTAAAGCACCGACAGAAGCTAACCAAGTGAAGGGGTCAGCTATGAAAAAGCTAACCGATAAACAGAGACAGATTCTTAATCTGATCTCACGCGATGTGCAACGTCGTGGCTTTCCTCCGACGATGCAAGAGCTGGCCGATGAGTTGGGCATTCGTTCCAAGAATGCCATTTTCAAACATCTTGCCGCTCTAGAGTTGAAAGGATATATCAAAAAGCAAGGCGGCGGCGCAGCGCGCGGCATTACCGTGTTGCATGACGGCGATCTTCCGGCGCGCGGTGCGGCGGATAACATTCCACTTCTGGGCCGCATCGCCGCGGGCTTGCCGATCCTGGCGCAAGAAAACATCGAGCGCTTCGTTCCCGTGCCGGATTATATCACCAACGACGGCGCGCCTTATTTTGCGTTGCGCGTGCATGGCGATAGTATGATCGACGCCGGCATTTACGAAGGCGATCTCGTGATCGTGCGCTCGACCAACCAAGTTCGTCACGGCGACATTGTCGTAGCCTTAACCGGCGAAGAGGCCACAGTGAAGCGCTTGATCCTCAGCGACAGCCAGCAATTCCTCAAGCCGGAGAACAACGCCTATGCGAATATCCCATTGAACCAAGCGTGGGAAATTCAAGGCAAGGTCGTCGCGCTCATCCGCGAGAATATCAACTAAAGTTTTGGCGCACCTCGCCACCACAAGGTGCGACGACTAAAATGCCGGGACCGCCGCAGGATCTCTGCGCGCGTCTTTGAAAACGGTCGTGACTCACCTCCCTCTCACTTCAAGGTGATTCGGTCTATCCCATGCAAACTCCCACTCGTGGAATGCATGACACACTGACGTTTTCAAACGCGCGATTTTAGGAAAACACTGCCCAGAGCGGCGGTTCTTTTTTTCAAACTCAGAATAAAATTCTAACTTTCAAAACGCCCCGTCTTACTCGTTGCGGGTTGGTTTGTGGGTGTGACGCGACATGAATGTCGCGGTACAATTCCACCCGCAAGCAGTATCGTACTGCCCCTTGTCATTCCTCGGCGAATTAAGTATCTTCTCGCCATGTCAAACGCCACCCAAAATAATTTCGCTTCCGATTCCGAGCGCTTGCAGCAAACGATCATTGAGCTACAATGGCTCAATCGTTTGTCGCAAAAAATTGTTGCCGCGCCGAATCTTGATACGGCTTTGGAAGAAGCGGTTGCCGCACTTGCGCAATACTTGCAAGCTGCGGGCGCTACCATGATGCTGGTTCATCCCGAACGGCCGGAGACGGAGGTCACCCATTCCAAACAACTCTTCACACTCGCGCAAGAGTTTAAAACCGGTGGCGAGGCGCGCTTGCAACAAGCAAATCGCAATGTTGCGGGCTGGATCATCAAAAACGCGACGCCGCTCTATTCGGAGCAGCTTGCGCATGATGAGCGTTTTCCCGGGCTGGCGTTGTTGGGAGAAATCAATTACGGCGCTGCCGGCGTGCCGATTCATGTTGCGGAACAAATCGTGGGCACGCTCGTCGTGTTTCAAACGGCGCCGTTGGATGCGGCCGCGGCGCGAATCGATTTTTTAGAACAAGTTGCAGCGCAACTTGCGCCGGCGTTTGAGAAGCTGCGGCAAGTGCAAACATTGGCGGAAGAAAACAGATACTATCACCAATCTTTTATTGCACAGCATGGCTTCACCGGCGTCATCGCCAAAAGCGCGGCGATGCAGGTCGTGTTCAATCTTCTGCAGCGCGTGATCCCCAACGACGTTCGCGTTTTGCTCGAAGGCGAAAGCGGCACCGGCAAAGAGTTGATCGCGCGCACGATTCATTACAACGGCCCGCGCAAGGAGAAAAAATTTTTAGCGGTCGATTGCGGCGCGATTCCGGAGAACTTGTTGGAGAGTGAATTATTCGGCTATGTGAAAGGCGCGTTCACGGGCGCCACGCAAAATCGCAAAGGCCTTTTGCACGAAGGGCATGGCGGAACGCTATTTTTGGATGAGATCAATAATCTGCCCCTGCATTTGCAAGCCAAGCTGCTGCGCGTTCTGCAAGAAGGCGAAGTGCGCCCGCTCGGCAGCAACGCCACCGAAAAAGTGGACGTGCGCATCATCACCGCGAGCAGCCGCGTACTTTCTGATTTAGTGCAAGCCCAGACCTTTCGGGAAGACTTATACTTCCGGCTGAAGGTCGTCACGTTGCGGCTGCCGCCGTTGCGCGAGCGGGCGGGCGACGTGCCTTTGCTGGCGCAACATTTTGTTCAAAAATTTGCGCAGCAGTATCAGCGCAACACGCGCGCGCTTGATTTCGCGGCAATGCAGAGGCTACAACGTTATCATTGGCCGGGCAATATTCGTGAGTTGGAACATGCGCTTGAGCAAGCCGTGGTATTGGCCTCGCCGGTCGCGACTGTGCTCACGCTCAACGATTTGCCCGAGGAAATTCGCCTCGGCGAGACCGGCACCTCGCAAGATTTGGAGCGCATGACCAATCTCCCCGAGGCGATCGCGGCTTTAGAAATTCGCATGCTCAAAAAAGCATTGCAGGAAACCGGTGGGAATAAATCACACGCAGCGGAGAAATTGGGATTGAGCAGGAGAGGGTTCTTGAATAAGTTGGAGAGGTATAAGATTTTGGAGGTTTGAGACTGGTTGCTTGT
>CAYNDW010000414.1:0-6064 GCA_964395375.1 uncultured Cytophagia bacterium | reverse complement strand
ATTGCCCACGAATGACGCGAAGCACACGAATGCTTTTTTTCGCGTCAATCGTGTGTTTCGCGGGCCAATAAAAAATTCACTTGATTAAACCAAGGAGGCATTACCATGATCGCATTAGGCACCATCGATCCCGAGGTGCAGCAACAAACGCTCGACGAATATCTTAATTACGTGAAGGGACTCACGGGCACGCGCGATTGGGGCAATAAGCTGCGCGGCGACGGCGACGGCGAATGGGTGGGCTTTCAAAAACTGGCGAGCAGTGAGATGAAAGTCGCGGAGGTGCAAACTTTTCTCAAGGCCGCGGGCTTCTTTCCGTTCGCCAAAGTGGACGGCATCTGCGGCTATCGCACCACGTCCGCGATTCGTCTCTTGCAAGAATACGTGCGCACGGTTGAAGGCGACGCGAGTATCGGTTTTCCGGACGGCAAGCTCGGGCCGAATGCTTTTGCGCATATTAAGCGTTGGAAGGCTGCGAATAAGAAAGCGGAGTGGGCGAATTTTTCCGCGACCAAGCCGAGCGCGGAGTATGCGAAGTGGATGAAGCTGCTCGGCCTGGTCAAACAAAAGTACGTGGCCGCACCGAGCAAGATGCTGCAAATGGTCAATCAATTCACGCGGCCCAGTGACACCATCAAACCCGCGGATTGGGATTTCAATCCGAATAAGATTCATCTCGTCGGTGTGCGGCGGCATGAAGCCAAGCCCGGCGAGCGCGTGTTCGACGATGTGTTCATTTTGCTCATTCAAGGCATGACGTTTAAGTTCTATGGCTCCACCGAGCCCGGCGCAACCGATAATCCCAAGGGCGCGCCGTTCCTCGCGCAAGGGCAACATCATTTTCGTTTCGCGTGGCATAAACTTTCGGATCATAACCGCGTGTATCATGCGCTCAAACCGCTCAATCATGGCGTGCTGTCCGTGCGCTCGCGAGATTTTATGTTGACCGACGCGGATTTGGCCACGGGCTTGGAGTGCAACAATTCGATCAACATTCATTGGGGCGGGGAAGGCATGGGCGTGATTGGCGCGTGGTCGGAAGGCTGCCAAGTGATGGTCGGCAAGGGTTATCTCAATCACAATGAGAAACCGATCAACTGCTCCAGCTATGCCGCGCCGAATTACGCGAAGCTCGGCAAAGTGGAAAACGGGATCTATCAAACCAAAGGCGCATACACGATGTTGGGCGATCTCGTTGCCGCGCTTTCCGGCGCGGAGCGCGACGACAATGTTCTGCGTTACATGCTGCTCTACGAAGCGGATTTGGCGCTCAACCCGGAGATCGGCGCCGCAAAGGCTGCGGGGATTTTGCAGCAATTGCAAACGCTGCCGGCGTAGTGAATTTTACGACTTCGATTTTGCACTGAATGTGGCCGCACCCTTCGTTTGCAAGACCGACGCGAAGAAGCGACGCAGCGCCTCTTGCTGGTGAAATAAGAATGTCGCTTCAAAATAAAAAGGAGCACTCCGCTCGGGCGGGGCGCTCCTTTTTTATTTCAAACTCGAATACGACTTGAGGTGCAGCCTACTTCATAAACACGAGCCGCTTCACCAATTTCGTCTCGCCGACTTGCAAGACGTAGAAGTACATGCCGCTCGGAATATTTTGCGGCGCGAAGTTGACGCGATGCGCGCCGGCTTCGCGTTGTTCATCCACCAACGTCGCGACTTGCGCGCCCAACACGTCGAACACTTTCAACGAGACGCGACCCGCTTCGGGCAGGCTGAAGCTAATGCTGGTGCTCGGGTTGAACGGGTTGGGGTAGTTTTGCTCCAACGCCAAAGTCGTGGGCACAAGGGAAAGCTCATTGCTGCCCGGCGTATCTTTGCCCAGCGCGCCGCTGCCGCCGTAAACTTCCAACTCATTGATGCGTTCGCTGGAAGCATTATTCTGCCGCATGTTGATGCGCACGTGACGCGCAGAAACCGCAGTAAAGGTGCGATCGTCGGTGCCGCCATTGCCCACGTTATCGGTATACACGTTGGTCCAATTCGTCGGGCTGGTGGTGTTGTCCGTCGAAACTTGAATGTCGTATTGTTTCGCATAATAGCTGCTGCGCCATTTGATGACCACGCGATTGATGCTTTGCGCCGAACCGAGATCCACGCGCAACCACGCGTTGGTCGTGCTGCTCAAAGAGCCGCTGCGCCAATACGTGCTGGTGCTCGCGTCCACGGCCTTTGCCGCGGTATTGCTGCCGCTCGTGCTCGAAGCCGTCGCAGTCTTATTCAAGGCGAGATTGCCGCCGCCACCACCGCCACCATCAGGATTCGCGCCGACGCCGACTGCATACCATGCACGCGAGACGTTCAGCTTTTGCGCACTGGTTGCGCCGAACAAACTCGAAGCGGCGTTCTCCGTGGCCGTGCGGGCCGCGGCGAAGTTGGAGCTTGCCGTGAGATATGTGGTTTGCGCGAGATAGAAAATGGCGCGCGCATCGTTAAGGCCAATGGCCGTGACGTTGTAAGCGCTGCCGAGGTCGTTCGTGCCGCTGCCGCCATTCACCAACAAGTAATACGCGAAGTTGGAGAGACCGCTGTTGGTATGCACGCCGCCGTTGTCATTCCACCATTGGCTAGGATTCACCCAGTAGGTGCCGCCATAGGTATCGGGTTGACCTTCGGCGTTGGGATTCGCCATGTTACGCAGCGCATCGCCGGCGGTGCCGGGCGTCCAGCATTCTTCGCCGATTTGCCACGTGCTCAAACCTTTGGCGTAAATCTGAATCGTCTCGCCGAAAATATCTGAGAGCGATTCATTCAACGCGCCGGATTCGCCGGAGTAGGTCAAGTCAGATTCATTGTCGGTTACTGCGTGCGTCCATTCGTGCGCGGCCACGTCGATCGCCACCAACTCATCGGAATCAACGCCGTTGCCATCGCCGAATTGCACTTGCGAGCCGTTCCACGAAGCATTGACCCAATTGGTGTTGACGTGAACGCTCTGCGTGAATTGCGCGCCGGCATTGTTGAAGCTGTTGCGGCCATGCACGTTGAAGTAATAATCATAAACCCACTGTGTGCCCCAGTGTACGTCCACGCCCGCAACTTGGCGCGTGCCATCCCAAACGTTGTCGCTGTCAGTCAGCAAAGTGCCGGGAAGGGTGCCGGCGTTGTTCGCATCATAAGTTTTGATCTTACGGCCGGCGTCATACATTTCATACGTCGAGCCATTCAGGGTGGTCTCGATATTCACCGTGCCGCTGTATATGCTCGGGCCGCTGCCGGTGACGGAGTGCATTTTGTTGAAAGAGAAAATGATTTCGCCGGAGCGCGCGTCCACGAAATACATCCAGTTGGCAATTTGCGGTGCATCAACCGGAATCATCATCTTCCACGCGAGACGATAATCACGGCCCGCAAACTCGCCGCGCACGGGCGCAATCACCAATTCGGGCTGCGGACGCCACGTGCGGCTTTGATCGTTATACGTTTCTTTGATGCTCGCTTCTTGCGCCGCGTCTTCCCAACGATATTTTGCCGGGCCGATTTTCTGCAAAGCGTTTTGCAAGGCCTGTTCAGCCGTCAATGCAGGCGTGACGTTGAGATCCAACGCTTCCACCAATTGCCCGTTGATCATCGTCACGGTGCCTGCAACATTGGCGTGGGCGTATACTTCTGAGCCGAACACCGGCACGCCACGGTGCAAATGCTGCACGCGCGCATGCTCGGCGCCTGCCTCATCCACAAAGGATCTTTTCACACGAAACTGATCGCGCGCGGTGTTTAAACCGTAAAACGGCGAAACGGTTTGCATTAGTTGCAGCACGTCGTTGTCATCACGCAAATAGATGCGCTCCGCCAACCGGCCTGCAACCAGCACCGGGCGGTTCGATTGGGCATCAACTTGAATGCGTTCCGCGCTTACAAAATAACGCTGCGCTTGTTGATAAACCGACACAGAAGCCTCTTGGCTCATTGCCAAACCGGAGAGCGCCAGTACGACAGCACTAGCCGCCCGTCCTAAGAATTGCGGTGCTTGCAATTTGCGCATGCACATCTCCTTGTGAAGAAGGTTGGAAGAAAAACTCATTCGCCGGCCCGCCAAGGCCGGTCTCGAATGAATGTGAATTGTTCGCATGTTGGAGGTGAAGTGAAAAATTCGCCCAAGTTGTGCTGCAAGAATATCGTAAGCGCGAAAGCGCGTGTCGCGGAGAGCGGCAAAAGGTAAAAATGGAGGCGCATAATAGCCATTTGGCTGTTCTTTGTCAACCCTGCTTTTGTAAAAAATCTTCTTACATGATCCCGAATATTTTGCTATACTGCGAACGCAACATTACCCCGGCAAAGCTTCCCGCCGGCTTGTCGGGAGCGCGTCTCTTTCGTTTTTTTTGTAATGCATTCGTTGCAAAAGAAAGCAAAATTTTTTCCCATGAAAATGGCGCTGCCGCAAAAAAGAGCTTTTCACTTTCGTGAGAGTTCCATTTTCGTGGAAAAGAAATGGTTTCGGCTCGTCCGACTTATGAGAATACGGTCATGCAAAAACTTCCCGTCGGCATATCCGACTTCAAAACGGTGATTGAGGGCAATTACTATTACGCGGACAAATCGCTGCTGCTCAAAGAATTGCTTGATCAGGGCGCGCAGGCGCTGCTCATCCCGCGTCCGCGGCGCTTCGGCAAAACGCTGAATCTCTCGATGATGCGCTACTTCTTCGAGAAGACCGAGGCGGACAATAGCCGTCTGTTTCGGCATTTGAAAATTTGGCAAGCGGGAGAGGAATACATTCGCCAACAGGGAAAATATCCGGTGATCTTTTTGACGTTCAAAGACGTGAAAGAGCAATCGTGGGAAAACGCGCGCCAGAAAATCTTGCGGCTCATTCAAAAAGAATTTTTGCGCCACGACCGTTTACTCACAGGCACTCATTTGAAAACAGAAGAGCGAAAATATTTTGAAAGGATTATAAATCTCACTGCCGAGCAAAGCGCCTATGAAGACGGCCTCGCATTACTTTCCCAATTTCTGGCTAACGAGCACAATCAAAAAGCGATCTTGCTGATCGACGAATACGACACGCCTATCCAAGCCGGCTATGTCAACGGCTACTACGCCGAGGTGATCGGCTTCATGCGCAATTTTCTCAGCGCCGGCTTGAAGGACAATTCCTATTTGGAAAAGGGCGTGCTCACCGGCATCATGCGCGTGGCGAAAGAATCCATTTTTTCGGGATTGAACAATCTCGAAGTTTTCACACTGCTCAATCACGATTTTTCCGACAAGTTCGGTTTGACGGAAGAGGAAGTGACTCATTTGTTGGAAGCGTTTAGCTTGCAGGAGCGCCGCCATGACGTGAGCGCATGGTATAACGGCTATCAATTCGGCAGCACGATTATCTACAACCCCTGGTCGATTATCAATTATACCAACAAACCACGCGAAGGCTTTAAGCCCTATTGGGCGAATACTTCCGACAATGCCATTATCGAGCAACTGCTTACACATGGCGGCAGCGAGCTTAAAGCCGAATTGGAAAACTTGATTCGCGGCGAGAGCATCGAAAAGCCGATACAGGAGAATATCATTTTCCGTGATCTCGATAAACACGAAGATTTGCTTTGGAGTTTTTTGTTGTTCAGCGGCTATTTGAAATATGAAGCACAACAGCCGGACGATTTCGATCCCGCAAAACTTCTGTGCCGCCTGGTTATTCCCAACCAAGAAGTGCGCAGCATTTATATCGGCGTCGTCGCGCGCTGGTTTTCCGAGCGCCTCGAAAACCAGAAGCTCACCATGATGTTAAAGGCACTAACCAGCGGCGACCTGGAAACCTTCGAAATGCTCTTTGGCGAAATGGTAAAAAACAGTTTCAGCGTGCATGATCTCGGCGAGGAACCCGAAAAAGTTTATCAAGCCTTTGTCATCGGCTTGTTGGTTTGGCTCTCCGGTCGTTATGAAGTGAAAAGCAATCGTGAGTCCGGCTATGGGCGTTATGATGTCATGCTCATTCCGCGCGATCTCACGGCTGCCGGCATCATCGTCGAATTTAAAAAAGTAAACGCCAAGCGCCGCGAAACCAAAGACCGCGCTTTCGCCGCCGCCTTTGAGCAGATTGAAAAAAAAG
>CAYNDW010000413.1:0-6086 GCA_964395375.1 uncultured Cytophagia bacterium | reverse complement strand
GCGCTTGAAAATATGATCTAGGTGACGCGAAGCCTCGCTAGGCTTTAAGTCAGCTGGCTCGAAGAAAGCTCGTCAGATAAACAAGCGAAGAAGACACGCAGATCGAGCACCGGCCAAACATAAAAAGGAGCGCGCTTCATTCCTTTGCTACGTAAGTCCATCACTTTGCCGTTTAACTTTTTTGCGGGAGGAATCACTTTGAAGCGCTCGAACATGAAACTCGTGATGACGGCGGCGTGCGTGGCGATGAGCTTGCTCGCCTTTTCTTTCACGCGCAAGGATCGCAACGACCGTTATCGCCCCGGCGATTGGGTGAGCTATGGCGTTTCGCGCTTTATTCATGCGGTCGCGGTGGGGCCGGAGTATGCATACTTCGGTTCGAGCACCGGCGTGCTGCGCTATGACGCGATTCGCAATCGCTGGCTCGCGCCTTATACCACGAGCGACGGCCTCGCGAGCGATTTTATTGTGACTGTGGGCTTTGATCCGCACACGAGCTTTCTGTGGTGCGCGACGGACGCGGGCTTGAGTTGGCAACTTCCGTCTTCGTTGCGGTGGACGAATTATTCGAAAGCCGAGATTGGCATTGCCGGCAATGAGGACGTGCTTTCGATTGGTTTTAGTAGTGCCGCGAATTGGTTTGAAACGCGCTCGCAAATTTTCAAGCAAGATAAGTTTGGCAATGTGTTCCTGCCGGCGCGCGAGGAGATTCCGAGTGACATTGTTTGGTTCGGCTTGCGGCGCGATCCGCGACCGAATCCGGTGCCGCAGTTTTTTATGCCCGGCGGATTTTTATTTGAACCGGTAAATAATGCGATGAATCATTATGCGCGATCATTTGGCGCGGTGCAAGACAATCGTTTGCGGCGCGCGAATATCACGAGCGCGCTGGAAGACAAGTGGGGCAATATGTGGCTAGGCACCGCGGGCCTCGGCGCGATGCGCGCAGATTTGAATGTCGATCAAGCCGAGTTGCTGCGTTTCGGTTTGGCGAATCAGCGCGTGGATGCGTTGCTGTTTGATCGCGACGGGCTGTGGATCGGCGGTTTGAATCCCGAGCACACGCGGTCCAATGATCAATCGGCGCGCGGCTTGACGCATTGGGGGAATCCCTTGGGGACGACTTCGAGCAGTGCGGATTGGAAATATTTTGAAGCGTATTATAATCTCGAAATCAGCAGCGACGAGGTGCGCAACTTCGCTGTGCGCGAACGCAAGTTGTATTGTGCAACGGAGAACGGGATTGCGATATATGATATGAAAACGGAGCGCTGGCGGCGTTTGCTTTCCACCGACGGCTTAGCGGACAAACGCGTGAACGACGTGGCGATTTATGGCGGCTTTCTTTACGCCGCGACGGACTTGGGTTTGAATCGCATTGACATTGCGACGATTGGCACAGACAGTTTGAAGGTGATCGAGTTAGAAATTGATCGGCTGCGGCATTTTCGCCTCATCGATCTGGAGCGGCAGGAAAATCTTTTGTGGATTGCGACGGAACGCGGGCCGTATGTTTATGACATGAAGAAGCAAACCGGCGGCTATCTTAACGATCCCGAAGGCCCGCGCGATGAATATACCGAGCACATTTCGTTCGCCGACTCCGTGGTGTGGATCGGCACGGATTATGGGCTTGAGGCTTTTGATACGAAGAACAAAAAGTGGTTGCTCGCGCCCGCGCGGCGGCGCTTCACCGAAGCGCGCATCAATTGCATCGAAGTCGGCCCGGACGTGGTGTGGGTGGGCACGGACGCCGGCGTGTTCAAGTATCATCGTGGGCGCAAAGAGTGGAAGCGATATGCTATCGCAGACGGCTTGCTCGACAATCGTGTGAACGCGATTGTGATGGATGAAGAGCTGGTATGGTTCGGCACGGACGCGGGCTTGACGGTGTTTCGCTGGCGTGCGTATCATGATTTTGAATGAAGATTGCAAAGCCCCTGCGGGGGCTTTTTTGTTCGCGAAGCTGTTGTCTGCTTAGCAATCTCCTCCTTGGCAATGTCATTCTGGAAGAACCTTCCCTCGCACTCGGCACGCATCTCAAAATAAGTTGTGTTTCGAGCACTAGGAAAGGTTCTTCCAGAATGACAAGCAGAGAGTCGTTATCGACGTAATCTTGTAATGGAGCCGTTATGGATCTCTTCGAAAACGAAGCGCGCGAAAGCGTGAAGCAAAACACGCCGCTCGCGGAACGAATGCGTCCGCAGCGCATAGAAGAATTCGTCGGGCAGGAGCATTTGCTCGCGCAGGGCAAGCCGTTGCAAGCGATTCTGCAAACGGGAGCGTTGAGTTCGATGATTCTTTGGGGCCCGCCGGGCACGGGCAAAACCACGCTCGCGAAATTGCTCGCACAAACGGCGAAGGCCGATATTTATATTTTGAGCGCAGTCACGAGCGGCATCGCGGACGTGCGCGAAGTTCTACAGAAGGCGAGCAACAATCGCAAAGTGGGCAAGAGCACGGTGCTCTTCATCGATGAGATTCACCGCTTTAACAAAGCGCAGCAAGATGCGCTGCTGCCGCGCGTGGAAGACGGCACGGTGGTGCTCATCGGCGCGACGACGGAGAATCCTTCTTTCGAAGTGATCGCGCCGCTGCTTTCGCGGAGCCAGGTGTATACGCTGAAATCGTTGAGCGATGACGCGCTCGTGCGGCTTATTCAAAATGCGCTGCAGCGCGATGGGGTTTTGCAGAAGGCCAATGTGTTAATGGAGGAAGAAGCGCAACGCGCGCTCGTGCAATTATCCGGCGGCGATGCGCGCGCGGCATTGAATGGGTTGGAGCTGGCAGTCAAACTTACGTCTCCAAATAATGAGGGCAAACGGGAGTTGACGGCCGCGCGCATCAGCGAAGCCGTGCAGAAGAAGGCGATCATGTACGACCGCGCGGGCGAGCAGCATTATGACACAATCTCCGCGTTCATCAAAAGCGTGCGCGGGAGCGATCCCAATGCTGCGCTGCATTATCTCGCGCGCATGTTGGAAGCCGGCGAGGATCCGAAATTCATCGCGCGCAGATTGATCATTCTCGCGAGCGAGGATATTGGCAACGCCGATCCCTCTGCGCTCACGCTGGCGAATTCGGCGTTCACCGCGGTGACGTACATCGGTTTGCCGGAAGGCGCGTTGGTGCTCGCGCAAGCCACGACCTATCTTGCCTCTGCGCCAAAGAGCAATGCTTCATATCTTGCCATCAAAGCCGCGCGGCAAGACGTGCGCGAAAAAGCGCTCGGCCCGATTCCGATGCACATTCGCAACGCGCCCACGAAGTTCATGGCCGCGGAAGGTTATGGTGTCGGGTATAATTATCCTCATGATCACCCCGGCAATTTTGTCGAGCAAAATTATATGCCGGAAAATTTGCAGGAAGCCTTATATTATCGTCCGACTTTAAACGGCGCCGAAGCTGCAATCGGCGAGCGCTTGCGGCAATGGTGGGAAAAGTATCGTCGCGGAGAATGATAATCGTGAATCGAGTGTTCGGTTTCGACGAAGTCTTGTTTTGAGTATGACTAAGCACAGTGAAAATTTTTGCCTCACACTTATATCGAAGATTCTCTTAAAAGCATCTCCGAAAATTCCCCCCTTGAGGGGGGCAGGGGGGTGTCATGATTTATCTCATCCTCATGATAGGAGATGCGATAGCAATGCAATAGCGCGGGCTTTAAAAGTTGCTCCACTAGAAGAACACCCTCCTGGCCCCCCTCAAGGGGGGAATAATAAGTGCGCTAAAATTTTCCGATCCATTCTAAGCTTCTTTGTGTTCCTTGCGATGGTCACAATTTCCTTTGCGCAAGAGAACGCCGCGCCGGATTCCGTGCGTGCCGCCGCGGATACCTCACGCGCGCAACCGTCGCAGAGCAAATCCGATATCGATGCTCCGATTGATTATGAGGCGCATTCCGTGGATAATCACGTGGCCGAGCGGCTCACGATTCTCATCGGCAATGCTTGGGTCAAATATAAAAACGCGAAACTCGAAGCCGGCAAAATTACGGTCGATTGGAACAATAATCTCCTCATCGCCGAGCCGCTGCCGGATTCGTTGCGCACGCGGCCTGCGAAGGCCAATGGCGCGCCCGATAGTTTGGCGAAAGCGGAGATGGGGCTGCCGTCTTTTTCCGACGGCGGTGATAAATTGGTGGGCGAGAAGATGGAGTACAACTTTGCGACGGAGCGCGGGCGGGTGTTGCGCGGGCGCACGGAGTTCGAAGGCGGCAAATATTCCGGCGAGCAAATCAAACGCGTGGATGAAAAAACGCTAAACGTTTCGAACGGCAGCTTCTCCACGTGCGATCTCGAGGAGAATCCGCATTTTCATTTTCGCAGCCGGAAGATGAAGATCATCGTGAACGACAAAATCATCGCGAAGCCCATCGTGTTTTATTTTGGCAAAGTGCCGCTGGCGATTTTGCCGTTCGGTTGGTTTCCTTTGCAAACCGGCAGGCATTCCGGCTTGATTGTGCCGCGCTATGGGCAGAGCACGCTGGAAGGCCGCTACATTCGCGGCTTGGGATATTATTGGGCCACGAATGATTACGTTGACGCGCAAGCCACGGTGGATTTTTTTGACCGCGCGGGCTGGGTGTTGAACGGCTCGACGCGCTACAATCATCGCCTGAAAAATTTCAGCGGCTCGATTAGTGGCGCATATACACGCCAGGATTTTCAACTAACCGACCGCAAGGAAAGATTTTGGCGGCTCAATGTTTCGCACTCGCAGCAATTGGGCGTGCGCTCGCGTTTGAGCGTGGCCGGCAGTTTTTATAGTTCGAGCAACTTCAATCGTTACCTCGGCGGCAGCCGCGAAGAGCAATTGGCGCAGCGCATCACTTCGAACGCCACCTACTCGACCAACATTGGCAGCGGCAGCTTCAGCGTGAATCTCTCCGAGTCAAAAGATTTGAAGAACGGCTCCTTCCAACGAACGTTGCCGCGCGTGAGTTTGAACTTTGGACAGCGCCAGCTTTTTAATTCGCAGAAGAAGACCAAGCGCAAAGGCGCGACGACGCCTTCGAATAATACGGAAGAGCGCCCGTGGTATGAAAATTTGTATTATAGTTATTCGAGCACGGGCGAATATAACCTCAGCCGCGGCGCGGACTCCGGAGCTACGACGCAAACGGTCGGACGCGCGAATCATTCTTTGAGCTTGTCGCTCAACAGCCGCTATTTCGGTTGGCTCACGCTCGGGCAATCGTTGCCGATCACTTCGGATTGGTTTGATCGCACGCGCTCATACTCCGTGGTCGAAGACATGAGCGCGAATCAAACGCACCCGAGCGCGGCTTGGTACGCGCGGCCTGTAGCATTTTGGGAGCAAGGCGTTCTGCCGACGTATGAAACCGACGCGCGCGAAGTGCGCGGCTTTTTTATGCGCCATCTCTTTAGCTACTCCGCCTCGGCGAGCACGACGGTGTATGGCACGTTTCAACCTCGTGTCGGTCCCGTGCAAGCGTTGCGGCATGTCGTGCGCCCTAGTCTTTCTTTTTTATTCCGGCCCGACTTCTCTGATGCAAGATGGGGCTATTATCAAGAACTCACATTGCCCGACGGCACGAAGAGAAAGTTTGATCGCTTCGGCGGCACGAGCAGCGGCAAACAAATGAGTCTGAGCGCATCCGTGGGCAATCTTTTTCAAATGAAAACCGGCCCCGAAGACAAACCCAAGAAGATCGATCTCTTCAATTTGAATTTTTCGAGCGGCTATAATTTTGCCGCGGGCGCTTATAAATTTTCGCCCTTGAGCACGACGCTGCAAGCCAATCCCGCGCGCAATTTGAACGTGGGCGTTTCCACTGCGCATAGTTATTATGATTATGACAGCACCGGCGCGACGATTCCCAAGCTGCTCGCGGAGCGGCAAGGCTGGTTCAGCGCCAAGTTTCTGCGCTTGACCAACGTCGGCGTGAATGCTTCGCTGCGCTTGGAGGGAAAAGGCGAGAGCGGCGCAACGCCGGCGGCACAAAACAACGCGGAGTTGGATGAGGAACTATCTCTTTCGAACCTCAACGATCCCTATCAATCTCTTTCGTTTCAAGACACGAGCATTCCGTGGAGCTTGAATCTCTCGCTTTATCTCACCTA